>NZ_JARAVO010000021.1:0-61788 GCF_033792805.1 Streptomyces sp. PA03-1a | reverse complement strand
CCCGCCGCACGCCCGGAGGAGCAAGCGGAACCGAATCGTCCGGGTCGTTCGTTGTCGGGTACATCCGTCTGAACGAGGACGTCCCGAGACCACCCGGAGCACCGCAGTGACCCTGAAGCAGCAGATCGTCGGCAACGCCATGCAGATGGCCGTGTGCACCCTCCAGCCCGGCCAGACCGTCTACTGCGAGGCGGGGAAGTTCCTGTTCAAGACCGCGAACGTGAGCATGGACACCCGCCTGGCCGGTCCCGGCGCCCAGCGCGAGGCCCAGGGCGGCGCGGCGGGCGGCGGCATGGGCGGCATGCTCCGCCAGGCGATGGGCACGGCGATGCAGGTCGGCCAGCGGATGCTGGCGGGCGAGAGCATCGCCTTCCAGTACTTCACCGCGAGCGGCGCCGAGGGCACCGTCGGCTTCGCGGGCGTCCTGCCCGGGGAGATGCGCGCCCTGGAACTGGACGGGTCGCGCGCCTGGTACGCGGAGAAGGACGCCTTCGTGGCCGCCGAATCGACCGTCGACTTCGGCATCGCCTTCCAGGGCGGCCGCACCGGCACCAGCGGCGGCGAGGGCTTCGTCCTGGAGAAGTTCACCGGCCGCGGCACGGTGATCATCGCGGGCGCAGGCAACTTCATCGACCTCAACCCCGCCGACTTCGGCGGCCGCATCGAGGTCGACACCGGCTGCATCGTCGCCTTCGAGGACGGGGTCCGCTACGGCGTGCAGCGCATCGGCGGGCTCAACCGGCAGGGGATCATGAACGCCGTCTTCGGCGGCGAGGGGCTGTCGCTGGCGACCCTGGAGGGCAACGGGCGCGTCATCCTGCAGTCCATGACCATCGAGGGCCTGGCCAACGCGCTCAAGAAGGCCCAGGGCGGCGACAAGCAGGGCCCCACAGGCGGCCTCTTCTCCACCCACGCCGGCTGACGCCGTCCCGCGGGCTCACGTGCGAGGCGTGCGCGCGGCAGCGGCGGGACGCAGGCCGGGGCGCGGGCCGAGCGTCGGGTGCCTGAGGGCGTGGCAGGCCCCCTCACGCCACCCCGGCGGCCTCCAGCACGCGCCGCACCGCCCGGTCCAGCGAGGCCCGCACCGCATCCGCGTCACCGAGCGCGGCGGTCATCACGGCGCCGTCGCGCAGCATCATCAGCGTCGCCGCGTCCTCGGCGGGCTCGGGGGCGCCCGCCTCCGCGAGCAGCCGGGCGACCAGCTCCCGCAGCCAGTCCCGGTGGGCCACGATCGCGCGCGAGACGGGGTCGGCCGGGTCCGGGTACTCCGCGGCCGCGTTGAGGAAGGGGCAGCCGCGGAAGCCCGGTGAGCAGAGCTGGTCGCCGAGCGCTCCGGCGACCCCCGCCAGGGCCTCCCGTGCGGCCAGGCCCTCCAGCGCGGCCTCGGTGAAGGTACGGATCTGCTCGTCGGTGGCCTGGATGTAGCTCAGGACGAGCTGCTCCTTTCCCAGGAAGTGCCGGTAGAGCGTCGCCCTGGTGGTGGACGCCTCCGTGACGATCCGGTCCATGCCCACCGCGTGGATCCCCTCGGCGTAGAACAGCCGGGCCGCGGTGGCCAGGATGCGGTCACGCGGCGGCGCGTCAGCGGCGGCGTACGTGACCAGGGGAACGGCGGGAGGGGCACTCATGTCCTTGACGGTAGCGGACGGCACCGCGTAGCGTCCCCGCAGGAAAGAACGTTCTGTATCGTCACTCCTCGACGACCTGAGCCCGCCCCCTGTGAGAGGACCCCGCCATGCCCGTGCCCGAGACCGGCGCCCCCGCCCCCGACTTCACCCTCCCGGGAGTCCTGCTCACCGGATCGGGCGACGCCGAGCGCGGCGAGTACTCCCTGTCCGCGCACCGCGGCGCCCCCGTCGTGCTCGCCTTCTACCCTGGGGACGACTCGGCGGTGTGCACCAAGCAGCTCTGCTCCTACACCTCCGACCTGGACCGCTTCCGCGACCTCGGGGCGACGGTGTGGGGCGTCAACTTCAGCGACCTCGACAGCCACGAGCACTTCGCCCGCAAGCGCGACCTGCGCTTCCCGCTGCTCGCCGACACCGAGCGCACGGTGGCGAAGGCCTACGGCATCACCATGCCCGGCCTCGGCCTGAAGCGCTCGGTCTTCATCGTGGACGCGGAGGGCATCGTGCGCTGGAAGCACGTCGCTCGCATCGGGCTGACCTTCCAGGACACCGACACCATCACCGCGCAGCTGGCCGCGCTCGCCCCGCGCTGAGCCGCGGCGACGCCGGGCCGGAGCGGCCCGCGCCACCCTTCCGGCCGAGCGTGAAGCTGCGCTGTTGCCGAGCTTAAGAAAAGATCGATGGACTGAACGCTCGAAGCCGGGCAGATTGCTGTGTGCCCGGCGCATCGCGCGAGCCGGCGCCGACGGGCGCCACCGCTCCGCCCGGGCTCCCTCGTGCCCGGTCCGCGTCCCCCCGCGCGGGCCGGGCCACATCGTCTGCCGGCAGGAGTCGCAAGAGTGAAGGCACTGGTGAAGGAGAAGGCCGAGCCCGGCCTGTGGCTGCGGGACGTCCCGGAGCCGGAGATCGGTCCCGGGGACGTCCTCATCAAGGTGCTGCGGACCGGCATCTGCGGCACCGACCTGCACATCCGTGCCTGGGACGGCTGGGCCCAGCAGGCCGTGGGCACCCCCCTGGTGCTCGGCCACGAGTTCGTCGGCGAGGTCGCCGCCGTGGGCTCGGACGTCGACGAGATCAAGCCCGGTGACCGCGTCAGCGGCGAGGGCCACCTCGTCTGCGGCAAGTGCCGCAACTGCCTGGCCGGCCGCCGCCACCTGTGCCGCAACACGATCGGCCTCGGAGTCGGCCGTGACGGCGCCTTCGCCGAGTACGTCGCGCTGCCAGCCTCCAACGTGTGGGTGCACCGGGTGCCCGTCGACCTCGACATCGCCGCGATCTTCGACCCCTTCGGCAACGCCGTCCACACCGCGCTGTCCTTCCCCCTGGTCGGCGAGGACGTGCTGATCACCGGTGCCGGCCCGATCGGCATCATGGCCGCCGCCGTCGCCAAGCACGCCGGCGCGCGCAACGTGGTCATCACCGACGTCAGCGAGTACCGCCTGGAGCTCGCCCGCAAGGTCGGCGTCAGCCTCGCCCTCAACGTCGCCGAGACCACCATCGCCGACGGCCAGCGCGAGCTCGGCCTGCGCGAGGGCTTCGACGTCGGCCTGGAGATGTCCGGCCGCCCCGAGGCCATGCGCGACATGATCGCCAACATGACGAACGGCGGCCGCATCGCGATGCTCGGCCTGCCCGCGGAGGACTTCTCCGTGGACTTCGCCAAGATCGTCACGTCGATGCTCACCATCAAGGGCATCTACGGCCGCGAGATGTTCGAGACCTGGTACGCCATGTCCGTGCTGCTGGAGGGCGGTCTCGACATCGCCCCCGTGGTCACCGGCCGCTACTCCTACCGCGACTTCGACGCCGCCTTCGACGACGCCGCGAGCGGCCGCTGCGGCAAGGTCGTCCTCGACTGGACCGCCTGACCCCTCCCGGCCCCCGAGGCACGGCCCACCGCACCACCCGCAGCTTCCCAGGGAGAACCCCGATGTTCGACTCCGTCCGCGACGACCTGCGCGGCACCCTCGACGAGATCCGCGAGGCCGGGCTCTTCAAGCCCGAGCGCGTGATCGGCACCCCGCAGAGCGCCTCCGTCTCCGTCACCGCCGGCGGCGTCCCCGGCGACGTCCTCAACTTCTGCGCCAACAACTATCTCGGCCTCGCCGACCACCCCGAGGTCACCGCCGCCGCCAAGGAGGCCCTGGACCGTTGGGGCTACGGCATGGCGTCCGTCCGCTTCATCTGCGGCACCCAGGAGGTCCACAAGGAGCTCGAGGCCCGGCTGTCCGCCTTCCTCGGCACCGAGGACACGGTCCTCTACAGCTCCTGCTTCGACGCCAACGGCGGCGTCTTCGAGACCCTCCTCGACGAGAACGACGCCGTCATCTCCGACGCGCTCAACCACGCCAGCATCATCGACGGCATCCGGCTGTCCAAGGCCCGCCGCCTGCGCTACGCCAACCGCGACATGGCCGAGCTGGAGGCCCGCCTCAAGGAGGCGTCCGACGCCCGCCGCCGCCTCATCGTCACCGACGGCGTCTTCTCGATGGACGGCTACATCGCGCCGCTGGACGAGATCTGCGACCTCGCCGACCGCTACGACGCGATGGTCATGGTCGACGACTCCCACGCCGTCGGCTTCACCGGCCCCGGCGGCCGCGGCACCCACGCCCTGCACGGGGTGATGGACCGGGTCGACATCATCACCGGCACCCTCGGCAAGGCCCTCGGCGGCGCCTCCGGCGGCTACGTCGCGGCCCGCGCGGAGATCGTCGCGCTGCTGCGCCAGCGCTCGCGCCCGTACCTGTTCTCCAACTCCCTCGCGCCGGTCATCGCCGCGGCCTCCCTCAAGGTCCTGGACCTGATCGAGGACTCCGAGGACCTGCGCACCCGCCTCGCGGAGAACACCGCCCTCTTCCGCTCCCGGATGACCGAGGCCGGCTTCGAGATCCTGCCCGGCGAGCACCCCATCGCCCCGGTCATGATCGGCGACGCCTCGGAGGCGGGCCGCATGGCGGAGCTGCTGCTGGAGCGCGGCGTCTACGTCATCGGCTTCTCGTACCCCGTCGTGCCGCACGGCAAGGCCCGCATCCGGGTCCAGCTGTCGGCCGCCCACTCCACCGCGGACGTCGACAAGGCGGTGGACGCATTCATCGCCGCGCGCGCGGCCCTGGCAGGATGAATGGGTGATTGACGCACGACGGCTGCGGACCCTGCGGGCCGTGGCGGACCACCGTACGGTGACCGCCGCGGCCGCCGCGCTGTACCTGACCCCCTCCGCGGTCTCCCAGCAGCTCGCCGCCCTGGAGAACGAGACCGGCCACCGGCTGCTGGAACGCGGCGGCCGCGGCGTCCAGCTCACCCCCGTCGGCGAGATCCTGCTCGCCCACGCCAACACGGTCCTCGCCCAGCTCGAACGCGCCGAGGCCGAGCTGGCCGCCTACACCTCCGGCGCCGCCGGCCAGGTGACCGTGGCCTCCTTCGCGACCGGCATCGCGCTCGTGCTCGCCCCGGCCATCGCCGCGCTCGGCGGCACCGCCCCGGGCATCCACATCCGCGTCCGGGACGCCGAGGGCGACGAGTCGCTGCCCATGGTGCTCGACGGCCGCGCCGACATCGCCGTCGCCGTCGAGTACCGCGGCGCCCCCCGAGCCGACGACCAGCGGCTCTCCCGCGTCCCCCTGTACGCAGAGCCCTTCGACGCGGTCCTCCCGGCCGGCCACCCCCTCGCCGACGCCGGGACCGGCACCGTGCGCGTCGCGGGACTCGCCGACGAGACCTGGATCGGCCCCTACCCGGGCAACCCCTGCCACGACGTGGTCGTCCTCGCCTGCGAGTACGCCGGTTTCCAGCCCCGCCTGGAGCACTCCTCCGACGACTTCCGCGCCGTGGTCGCCCTCGCCGCCGCGGGCGCGGGCGTGGCCCTCGTCCCGCGCAGCGCCCTGCGCGACATGGACCTGTCCGGCGTCGCCGTCCGCGCCGTCGACGACGTCGTCGCCACCCGCCGCGTCTTCGCCGCCGTCCGCCGCGGCGCCGAGGACCACCCCCTGCTCCGCCCGGTCCTCGACGCCCTGCGCGACGCGGCCGAGGGCGCGGGCGACGCCGACGGCGCCGCGGGGTCCTGATTCACCGCATTCCCTGGGGAGCCGGTCCCCGAATTCGGCCCTTTGCGGGAAAGTGCTCCGCCATCGCGTGTTCGGCCTCCTCCGTCAACTCCGGGGCCCGCCCCGTGGGGGAGTTGGGGCGCGGCCGCGGCGCAGGTCAGCGCCTCACCCGACCCTCTCGCGGAGTCACCCCCGAGGCCGATCGCAAGGGGACGGCGGAGGAAATTCCCCTCCGGCCGAGAAGTTCGAGCGACGGATGCGCCGGTGCCCATTCGTCCGCAGGCTGCCACCGGCTTTCCGGATTCGGCCTCGGACATTGCCCGCGGCTCCCACGTCCACGGTCGCGTCGGGGCGCGGCGCCGTCCGGTGGGGTGACCGGAAGGTGTGAACTCCCGGGGAACATCCCGTGATTGTCGTTTACATGACAGGCTCTACGCGCGTCATCCTGGAGCCATGAGAATCCCCCCACGGATCCTTCGCCTCGGCGCCCTGGGCGCCCTCGCCTCGGCCCTTCTCGTCGGCGGCCCGGCCGTCGCGACCGCCGTACCGGCGCCCGCCGGCGCCGCGGCCGCGGCTGTCGTCCGGGCCGCGTCGGTCGGTGACATCTGCTACTCCGACCTGCCGTCCCAGGCCTACACCACGCTCCGGCTGATCGACCAGGGCGGCCCGTTCCCGTACCCCCAGGACGGGACGGTCTTCCAGAACCGCGAGGGTGTGCTGCCCGCCCACGCGAACGGCTACTACCACGAGTACACGGTCAAGACGCCCGGCTCCTCGACCCGGGGCGCCCGGCGGATCATCACCGGCCAGGGAGCCGACGAGGACTACTACACCGGCGACCACTACGTGACCTTCGACCTGATCGACCACGGCTGCTGACGCGACCCGTCCACCGTCCTCGGGGCGGCGCCCGGTCGGTCCCACCGGGCGCCGCCCTTCGGTGCGTCAGCGTCCCGTCAGCGTTCCCGTGCGCGTGTCCCGTAGAGCCGCTCCAGGACGCGGGCCACGCCGTCGTCCTCGTTGGAGGCCGTGCGGTGGGCGACCGAGGCGAGCACGGCCGGGTGCGCGTTGGCGACGGCGCAGCACGTGCCCGCCCAGCTCAGGACCGGCAGGTCGTTGGGCATGTCGCCGAAGGCGATGACCTCCTCGGCGGCGATGCCGCGGGAGGCGCACAGGGCCGCGAGGGCGGCCGCCTTGGTGACGCCCCGGGTGCTGACCTCCAGCAGCCCGTGGCCGCCGGAGTGGGTGAACTGGGCCCGGCCGCCCGCCGCGTGCTCGGCCACGGCGAGCAGGGCGTCCGCGTCGAGCGCGGGCGACCAGACGAGCAGCTTCACGACCGGGCCCGGGCTCGCCCACAGTTGCGCGAGCGAGGGCACGGGGACCTCGGCGCCGGAGTCCTCGGGCAGGTGGTGCCCGTACCCCGGGGCCCAGTGCAGCCGGTGGCCCGTCTCGAGGGCGAAGCCGACGCCGGGCGCCGCGTCCCGCAGGGCGGCGGCCACCCGACGTGCGACGGGGACGGGGAGCGGGGTGGACCTCGTGACCGTGCGGCTGCCGATGTCGTACACGATCGCGCCGTTGGCGCACACCGCGGTCCCGGTGAGGCCGGTGGCGGCGGCGAGCGCGTCGAGGTAGCGGGGCGGCCGGGCGGTCACGAGGACGACCTCCGCGCCCGCGCCGGCCGTGGCGCGCAGGGCGTCCAGCGTGCGGGCGGAAAGCGTGCCGTCGTTCCGCAGGAGCGTGCCGTCGAGATCGGTGGCGACCAGGCGGGGGTGGGGCATCGCCGCATCCTACGGAAGCCGGTGCCGCGACGCCGTCCAGGTCACCGGAAGATCGCGTTTTTAAGTTAATTAGCAATTAATATTGACAGGCTTCGGGGGCCCGGCCACAGTTTCCGCCGTGGCACCGGCGCCCGGCACGTCGCCCTCCGTGGGGTGGACGGCCGCGTCCGTCAGGCCGCGCTCCGAGCCCTGTGCGCGACCCGTCCGCTGCGTCTGGCAGCGCATCGCTCCACCCCGTTCCATCCCGCTCCACCTGCGTCAACCGATGCCATCCGGCGCCAACAGGGGTGCCCCCGGGCCTTGTTCGGCCGAGGGCACATCCCTCTCGAAAATAAATTACTAATTAATCTTGACGGGACGCTGACCCCTGCGACAGGCTGTGCCTGCCGCACCCAGAGCCGGGCCGTCAGGGGGCCTCAGCTCCGTTCCGTGGGCACTAAGGGAGTTCACAGATGACCGCCTTCAACGCCAGCCGCCGCCGGTTCCTCGCCGTGTCCGGCGCCGTCGGCGCCGGCGCGCTGCTCAGCAGCTGCGTCACCCAGAGCCCGTCCGCCTCCGGAGGAAAGTCCGGCGGCCCGGTGACCCTGCAGTCCAACCTCTCCTCCCCGCAGGCGAAGACCTCGATGCAGCAGCTCGTGGCCGCCTTCAACAAGCGCGGCGGCGCCGAGGCGGAGCTCAACACCGTCGCGTCGGAGACCTTCCGCACGCAGCTGCCGACGTACCTCACCTCGGCCACCCCGCCGGACATCTACACCTGGTACCCGGGCTCCGTCGCCGAGTCGTACGCCAAGAAGGACCTGCTCCTCGACCTGGACGACATCTGGGGCAAGCCCGAGCTGTCCGGCTACACCGACGCCCTGAAGAAGCTGTGCACCTCGGCCTCCAGCGGCAAGAAGGTCTTCGTGCCCACCAGCTACTACTGGTGGGGCATGTTCTACCGGAAGTCCAACTTCGCCAAGTGGGGCGTCCAGGAGCCGAAGAACTGGGACGAGTTCCTCGACCTGTGCGACAAACTCAAGAGCAAGGGCGTCGCCCCGATCGGCCTCGGCGCCGGCGGCGACACCCCGTGGGTCGCCTCGGCCTGGTTCGACTACCTCAACATCCGCGTCAACGGTGCCACGTACCACCGCGAACTGCTTGCGGGCCAGCACCGCTTCGACGACCCCGAGGTCCGCAAGGTCTTCGACACGTGGGACCAGGCCCGGCCGTTCTTCGACCCCAACGGCACGGCGATACCGTTCCAGGACGCCACCACCGCCCTCCTCCAGGGCCGTACCGGCATGATGCTCATCGGCACCTTCTTCGCCGACGCCGCGCCGAAGGACGCCCTGGGCGACATCGACTTCTTCCAGTTCCCCATCATCGACCCCAAGGTGCCGGTCGCCGAGGAGGCGCCCACCGACGGCTACTTCGCCAGCGCCCGCAGCAAGCACACCGACGGTGTCAAGGAGCTGCTGAGCTACCTGGCGACCGCCGAGGCGCAGGAGCTCTACCTCAAGAACTCCTCCGGCACCGCGCTGCCCACCCACCCGGACGCCAAGGACGCCGGCACCCCGCTGGTGGTCAAGGGCCGCAAGCTCATCGAGAGCGCCGCCGACGTGACGCAGTTCTTCAACCGGGACTCCAGCGACGCGCTCCAGCCGACCGCCGACACGGCGCTGGTGCACTACCTGGCCAAGCCCAAGGAGATCGGCTCCATCCTCACCACGTGGCAGCGCAGCGCACAGAAGATCTGGAGCCAGTGACGATGGCGCTGATCGGCTCCACACGACGGTCCAGGGCCACTCGGGTGCCCCCGGTGGTCCTGGCCTTCGTCCTCATCCCGCTGCTCGCCGAGGCCTTCTGGGTCTTCTGGCCGGCCCTCCAGGGCTTCTACCTCTCCCTGACGTCGTGGGACGGTCTGGGAGCCCCGAAGTTCGTGGGCCTCGGCAACTTCAGCGAGATGCTGCACGACGAGGTCTTCCGCACCGCCGCGATCAACACGGTGCTGTGGCTTCTGCTCTTCGGCGGGCTGTCGGCCGCCCTGGGCCTCGGTGCCGCGCTGCTGCTCCAGCAGGAGCGGCGCGGCATCGGGTTCTACCGGGCGGCGCTCTTCCTGCCGGTGGTCTTCTCGCTGGTCGCCACCGCCCTGGTGTGGCAGGCCATGTACCAGCCGGACGGCCTGATCAACAACGTGCTGGACGGCGTCGGCCTCGGCAGCTTGAAGCACGCCTGGCTGGCCGACCAGGACACCGCCTTCTACGCGGTCATCGTGCCCGCGCTGTGGCGCCAGGTCGGCTACGTGATGGTGCTGTACCTGGCCGGCCTCAAGGGCATCGACCCCGCCCTCTACGAGGCCGGCAAGGTCGACGGCGCCACCCGCTGGCAGCAGTTCCGGCACATCACGCTGCCGCAGCTGCGCAGCGTCAACGCGGTCGTCCTGTCGGTGATCGTCATCGACTCGCTGCGCTCGTTCGACGTGGTGTGGGCGCTCACCCGCGGCGGCCCGTACCACTCCTCCGAACTGCTGAGCACCTACATGTACTCCACCGCGTTCCAGTCCCTGCGCCTGGGATACGGCTCCGCGCTCGCCGTCGTCATCTTCGTGCTGGCGTTCGGCGTCATCGTGGGATACCTCGTGCGCGCCTTCCGGGAGGCCGACTGATGACCGCCACCCAAGCCTCCGCGCGCGTCGAGGACCCGGCCGGCCGCGACGGCGGGACCGCCAAGGTCCCGGCCGCGGCGCCCCGCAGGCCCGCGCTGCGCGGCCGCGCCCTGCGCACCACCGGCTTCCACCTCACCGCGGGTCTGCTGTCCGCGCTGTGGCTGCTGCCGATCGCCCTCGTCCTGGTCACCAGCACCCGGACCTTCGACGACATCGCCGCGCACGGCGTCGGAAGCTGGCCGCACTCCTTCACCTTCGACAGCTTCCGTCAGGCGTGGGTGGACGGCGGCCAGCAGCGCGCGCTCATCAACAGCATGCTGGTCACCATCCCCACCGTGGCGCTCTCGCTCGGCCTCGCCTCCATGGCGGCCTTCGCGCTCAGCCGCTACGACCTGCCCTTCCGGCGCGTCCTGCTGCTGCTCATGCTCGGCGGCAATCTGCTGCCCCCGCAGATCCTGCTGATCCCCGTGTCCAAGCTGAGCGAAGTGCTCGGCATCTACGACCAGCTGTACGCCCTGATCGGGGTGCAGGTCGGCTTCGGTGTCGGCTTCTACGTCTTCGTGCTGCACGGCTTCATGCGGTCGATCCCCGGCGAGATCCAGCAGGCCGCCGTCATCGACGGCGCGGGCCCCTGGCAGATCTACTGGCGGATCATCCTGCCGCTGGCCCGGCCGGCGCTGGCCGCACTGACCGCCCTGTCGTTCACCTGGATCTTCAACGACCTGCTGTGGGCCATCACGGTGCTGCGCACCGACAGCCAGATGCCCATCACCGCGTCCCTCATCGGCCTGCAGGGCCAGTACGTCTCCATGTGGAACGTCATCGCGGCCGGTTCGGTGATCGCCGCCGCCCCGACGGTGGCCGTCTTCCTCCGCTTCCAGCGCCACTTCGTGGCGGGACTCAACCTCGGAGCCGTCAAGTGACCACGCACGACCGGTGGCTGCTGCGCACCGACGCCACCACCTACGCCGTCACCCTGGGCGGCGACCGCCGCTGGGCCGAACTCGCCGCCTGGGGGCCGCATGGCGCCGAGGACGGCCCGTCGCCCATGGAGTGGTCGCGCCGCACCCACTTCATCACCCCCGCCGACGCCGCCCCGGCCGAGTACATCCCGTACGGGCTGCGGCCGTTCACCGGCGCCGACCTGGTCGCCTCCCGCCCCGGCGGCGACCGCGGGAGCTGGTGGCGGTTCGACGGCGCCACCCAGGACGGCGACCGGGCCCTGCGCCTGGACTTCGCCGACGACCTCCTCGGGCTGCGCACCACGCTGTGCTACGAGACGGTGCCCGGCACCGACGTCGTCCTGCGCTGGACGGAGCTGACCTGCACCGGCGAGGACGAGGTGCGGCTGGAGCGCTTCGACTCCGCCGCCGTCAACGTGCCCGTCCAGGGCGGCGCACGGCTGACCTACCTGGCCGGCCAGTGGTCCCAGGAGTTCCAGCTCAAGGAGGTGGCACTGGAACGCGGGCGCTTCGAGATGGAGAGCACCCAGGGCTCCGCCGGGCACGCGTACCACCCGTGGCTCGCCGTCCAGGACGCCGCCGCCCCCGCCGAGGGCGCCACCCCCACCTACGGCATCGCCCTGGAGTGGTCCGGCAACTGGCGGATCACCGCCGACGCCGAGCCCGGCGGCGCGGTGCGCGTCCGGGCCGGCCGGGTGCCCCACGAGGGCGCGGTCCGCCTCGCCCCCGGCGCCGCCCTCGTCACGCCGCGGCTGGCCTGCGCGTTCAGCCCGGACGGGCTCGACGGCCTGGCCCGCGTCTGGCACCGCTACGAGCGGCACCTGACCGGCGAGCGCATCGAGCGGCCCCGCAAGGTCCTCTACAACTCGTGGGAGGCCACCGGCTTCGACGTCGACGCCGGGAACCAGCTGGAGCTCGCCAAGGTCGCCGCCGAACTCGGCGCCGAACTCTTCGTCGTCGACGACGGCTGGTTCACCGGGCGGCCGGACGACACCGGCGGCCTCGGCGACTGGGACCCGGACCCGGCCGAATTCCCCGGCGGGTTCGACCGGTTCGTCGAGGACGTGCGCGCCCTCGGCCTGGACTTCGGCCTGTGGGTCGAACCCGAGGGCATCAGCCCCCGCTCGAAGCTCTACGCCGAGCACCCCGAGTGGGTGTACCGGATCGACGGCCGGCCCGCGACGCTCGTGCGCAACCAGCTGCTGCTCGACCTCGGCCGCGAGGACGTCCAGGAATTCGTCATCGGCACCCTGGACCGGTTGCTCGGCTCCCACGCCATCAGCTATCTCAAGTGGGACATGAACCGTCCGCCCACCGAGCGCGGCCGCCCCGGCCACCTGGCGGGCGCCGACCCCGAGCGCCAGGACCTCGACGCCGCGCACGTCGCCGGCTACCTCCGCGTTCTGGACCACCTGCGCGCCGCGCACCCGCACGTCACCGTCGAGGGCTGCGCGGGCGGCGGCGGCCGCGTCGAGCACGCCACCATCGCCCGCACCGACGTGGTGTGGCCCAGCGACAACACCGCGCCCATGGACCGGCTGCGCATCCAGTACGGCTACCTCCACGCGCACGCCCCGCACACCATGAGCTCCTGGGTCACCGACGCCCCCGGCGTCTTCGACCCTCGGCCCCGCTCGCTGGCCTTCCGCTTCGTCAACTCCATGGCGGGCGTGCTCGGGATCGGTGCCGACATCCGCCACTGGACGCCGGAACAGCGGGCCGAGGCCGCGCGGTGGATCGCCCGCTACAAGGAGGTCCGCGACGTCGTCCACCACGGCGAGGTCCACCTGCTGGGCGGCCCCGCCGACCAGACGTGCGGGATCCAGTACGAGGAACCGGGCGGCGACCGCATGGTGGTGACGGCCTGGAACACCGGCCCCCTCGACGGGGCGCCGCTGGTGCCCGGCCGCGCCGCCCGGCTCCGCCTGCGCGGTCTGCGAGCGGACGCCGTCTACACCGACACCGCCACCGGCACCCGCTACAGCGGCGCCCATCTGACCCACTCCGGGCTGCCGTTCGCGTGGACGGCGGAGTACGACGCGGAACTCGTCGTCCTGGCCCGGCAGTGACGGCACGGCGAGAATCAGCACAGCAGCGATGAAACAGGAGACGACCAGCACCATGAACCCAGCGGCCCGCTTCACCAACCGCGTCGCCGTCGTCACCGGCGCCGCCTCGGGCATCGGCGCCGCCACCGCGGCGCGCCTGGCCGCCGAGGGAGCGGCCGTCGTGCTCGTCGACATCGCCGCCGACCGGGGCGAGGAGACCGCCGCGCGGCTGCGCAAGGACGGCGCGCGCGCCGTCTTCGTCGCCGCCGACGTCGCGAGCGAGGACGACTGGCGGCGGGTCACGGACGCCGCCCACGGCTTCGGGCCCGTGGGTGTCCTGGTCAGCAACGCGTACACGGTGCAGGTCGCCCCCGCGCACGAGACGAGCCTCGCCTCCTGGGAACGGCAGTTGTCGGTCAACCTCACCGGCGCCTTCCTGGGCTTCAAGGCGGCGCTGCCCGACCTGCGCGAGCAGCGCGGCGCCGTGGTGCTCACCTCCTCCGTCCACGCCCACCGGGGCATCCCCGGTCACCCGGCCTACGCGGCCAGCAAGGGCGCGCTGCTGTCGCTGTGCGGCCAGCTCGCCGTCGAGTACGGACCGGAGGTCCGCGTCAACGCGGTGATCCCCGGGCCGATCCTGACCGCCGCCTGGGACCGGGTGCCGCAGGCCGAACGCGAACAGAGCGTCGCCGAGACCGCGGCCGGCCGCTTCGGCACCCCCGAGGAGGTCGCCGCCGCCGTCGCCTTCCTCACCGCCGAAGAAGCCTCGTACATCACCGGATCGAGCCTGCTCGTCGACGGTGGCTGGAGCGTCGTCAAAGCCTCCGCCTGACGGGTACGCCCCGACGGAGACGGCCGAGACGACGGTCCAGCCCCACCGACCAGCAAGAAAGGCATACACATGACGCCATACGCGCGCCGCGGAGTGCACGGCCAGACCGTGGAGACCCTCGCCCGCCGAGTGCTCAGCGGCGAGATCCCCGAGGGAGCGACGCTCGACATGGCGGCCCTGCAGAGCGAGTTGGACGTCAGTCTGACGGCCCTGCGCGAATCGCTGAAGGTCCTCGCGGCCAAGGGCATGGTCGATGCCCGGCAGAAGCGCGGCACCTTCGTACGGCCCCGCTCGGACTGGAACCTGCTCGACGCCGATGTGCTGCGCTGGCAGTTCTCCGAGGGCAGCGACACCGGCGCCGACCTGGCGCTGCTGCGCAACCTCGGCGAGGTCCGCGGCATCATCGAACCCGCCGCCGTACGGCTGGCCGCGGCCCGCCGCACCGACGCGGATCTGGAGCTGCTGGAGACGGCACTGACGGCCATGGGCGAGGAGGGCGGCGCGAACCACGCCGTCGAGGCCGACCTCGCCTTCCACCGGGCGCTGCTCGCGGCCACCCACAACGAACTGCTGGAACGCATGGAGATGGTCATCGAGTCGGGCCTGGCCCAGCGCGACCAGCTCGTGCACAGCGCCCCGCACAGCGAGGACCCGGTGCCCAGTCACCGTGCCGTCCTCGACGCCGTGCGCGACCGGGACCCGGACGCCGCGGAACACGCCATGCGCGCCCTGCTCGACCAGGCGACGCGCGACCTCGACAAGGTCAGCGGCCCGCAGGCGCCCGAGGGCGCGGACGGCTCCACCGAACAGAAGGACGGCCAGGCACAGTGAAGATCGCGCGCGTCGAGACCTTCCTCGTCCCGCCCCGCTGGCTGTTCTGCCGCATCGAGACCGACGACGGCGTCGTCGGCTGGGGCGAGCCGGTGGTGGAGGGCCGGGCCGAGGTGGTGCGGGCCGCCGTGGAGGTGCTCGCCGAACACCTCGTGGGCCAGGACCCCCTGCGGATCCAGGACCACTGGCAGGTGCTCACCAAGGGCGGCTTCTACCGGGGCGGGCCCGTGCTCTCCAGCGCCGTGGCCGGCATCGACCAGGCCCTGTGGGACATCGCCGGCCAGGCCCTCGGGGTACCGGTGCACACCCTGCTCGGCGGCCCCGTCCGCGACTCGGTCCGGGTGTACGCCTGGGTCGGCGGCGACGAGCCGGACCGGCTCAAGGAGGAGGTCACCGCCCAGGTGGAGGCGGGGTTCACGGCCGTCAAGATGAACGCCGCCGGGCGCACCCCGCCGCTCGGCAGCCCCGCCGAGACGGCCGCCGTCGTGGAGCGCGTCGCCGCCGCCCGGGAGGCCCTCGGCCCGCACCGGGACGTCGCGGTGGACTTCCACGGACGGTTCAGCGCCGCCAACGCGCGGCGCGTGCTGCACGAGATAGCCCCGCTGCACCCGCTGTTCGTCGAGGAACCCGTCCTGCCCGAGCAGGCGCACCTGCTCCCGGGCCTGGTCGCGGCCTCGTCCGTGCCGCTCGCCACCGGTGAACGGCTCTACGGGCGGGCCGACTTCCTCCCGGTGCTGACGGCCGGCATCGCCGTGGCCCAGCCGGACCTGTCGCACGCCGGCGGGATATCGGAGGTCACCCGGATCGCCTCGCTCGCCGAGACGTTCGGCGCGCACCTGGCACCGCACTGCCCGCTCGGACCGATCGCGCTGGCCGCGAGCCTGCAGGTCGCCTTCGCCACCCCGAACTTCCTGATCCAGGAGCAGAGCCGGGGCATCCACTACAACAAGGACGCCGACCTGTTGTCCTACCTGGTCGACACCGAGCCCTTCCGGTTCGTCGACGGTCAGGCGCGCCGCACGGACCTGCCGGGACTCGGCGTCGCCGTGGACGAGGACGCGGTCCGCGCCGCGGACCGTTCCGGCCACGCCTGGCGCAACCCGGTGTGGCGGCACGCCGACGGCTCCTTCGCCGAATGGTGACCGGGAACCGGATCCCGGTCTCCGTGGTCACCGACCTGGACCACGGCGGCCGGTGGACCTCGCTGACCGCCGGCGGCCGTGAATGGCTCTGGCACCGCGACGAGCCCCGCCGCCTCCAGGTCCGGCCCGGCGACCCCTTCGCCGACGCCGGCGGCCTGGAGGAGTGCGTACCCACCGTGCGCGGGCTGCCCGACCACGGGGACGCCTGGTCACGGCCCTGGCGCCGGGAGGCGGAGGCGGAGGTCGTGGACTGCCCCGACTTCCGGCTGACCCGGCGCCTGAGCACGGAGGCGGGAGCCGCCGTCGTCGACTACACGCTCACCGCCGAGCCCGGCTACCGCTTCGTGTGGGCCGCCCACGCCCTGCTGGAACTCTCCCCGGGCGCGTGGCTCGGCATCGACACGGCAGCGGAGACCCGGCTCTACCCGGACGAGGGCGCGGGGTGGATCACCGGTCGATGGCCGCACGTCGAGGGCATCCCCCTCGACCGGCTCGGCCCGGACGACGGGACCGCCGTCGGGGCCGTCGTCCTCACCCCGCGGGTGACCGTGCACGACGGCACCGACGCGCTGCACCTGGCGGTCGAGGCCGGCGGCCGGCCCGTCGCGGTCGCGCTGTGGCGCAACCTCGGCGGCTTCCCGCAGGACGCGCCGTACCGCTCGATCGGCGTCGAGCCGATGCTCGGCCGCGTCTTCGACCGCACCGGGGCGGACGACGACGACACGGTCGTCGTCCCGCCCTCCGGCGAGGTCGCCTGGCGGCTCACCGTCACCGCGACCCGCCGCCCCTGAACACCCATCACCAGAAGGGATGTCGGATGGACCTGCTCGCCGCGCTGCGTGCCCACCGGCTGCTCGCCATCGTCCGCGGCAGCGACCCGGACGCCGCGCTGACCACCGTGCTCACCCTCGCCGAGGAGGGGATCACCCTCATCGAGGTGTCCCTCAGCGGACGTGACGCGCTCGACGTCATCGCCCGGGCGCGCGCAGCGCTCGGCCCGGATGCGACCCTCGGGGCCGGAACCGTGCTCAGCGCCGAGGACGCACGGGACGCCCACAAGGCCGGCGCCGCCTTCCTCGTCACCCCTGCGGTCAGCGAGGGCATCGCCACCGGCCGGGAGCTCGGACTCCCGGTCCTCGCCGGGGTGATGACCCCCACCGACATCCTCCAGGCACTGCGGCTCGGCGCCGACGCCCTCAAGCTCTTCCCGGCCGGCAGCGCCGGCGGCCCCGGGTACCTGAAGGACCTGCGCGGCCCCTTCCCCGACCTGCCCTTCGTGCCCGTCGGGGGAGTGGACGCGCAGGCCGCCGCGGTGTACCTGCGGGGTGGCGCCCTCGCCGTCGGCGTCGGATCGCCCCTGATCGGCGACGCCGCCGAGGGCGGCAGCGTCACCGCGCTGCGCGAACGGGCCCGCACCTTCCTGGACGTCGTCCGCGCGGAGGACCGCCCGTGACCGCCACCGCGTCCCCGGCGGTCCTCGGGACCGACCGCCTCGAACTCGGCGAGGGCATCCGCTGGACGGACGGCCGCGCCGTGCTCACCGACATCCTCAGCGGCCGGCTGCTGGCCGCTTCCGACGGCCCCGCCGCCCCGCACACGTTGATCGCCCAACTGCCGTACCCGCTGGGTGCGGTGGCACCGGTCCAGGGCCGCCCCGGCCACTGGGTCGCGGCCGCGGGCACCGGCATCTGCCGCATCGACCCCGCGGGCCGGGCCGAGTGGATCGCCCGCCCCGAAGACGACGCCCCGGTGACGATGCGGATGAACGACGGCGTCGCCGACCCGCACGGCCGCTTCTGGGCGGGCAGCATGGCCTACGACACCACCGAGGACGCCGGCTCGCTCTACCGCCTGGACCGCGACGGACGTGTCACCCGTGTGCTGCGGGACATCACGATCCCCAACGGGCCGGCCTTCACCGCCGACGGCACCGTCATGTACCTCGCCGACAGCGCCCGGGGCGTCATCCGTCGCTATCCGGTCGACCCCGCCAGCGGCGACCCCGGCACGCCGGACACCTTCGTCACCCTCGCCGACGGCAGCCCCGACGGCATGACCACCGACAGCGAGGGCGGGCTGTGGACCGCCGTCTGGGGCACCGGACAGGTCCACCGCTACCTCCCGGACGGCAACCTCGACCGGATCGTCGACCTGCCCGCCGGACAGCCCGCCGGACTCTGCCTCGGCGGCCCCGACGGCCGGACCCTCCTCGTCACCAGCGCGCACATCGGCCTGGCCGCCCCGGGACCGCTCGACGGCGCCGTGTTCGCCGTCCGGGTGGACGTCCCCGGCACACTGGCCGCCCCGTACCGCCCGGCGGACCGCGCCGACACCCCCTAGGAAGCCCCCATGAGCACCCCCCGGCCGCTGCGACCCGGACCCGTGGTCTGCGTCGGCGAGACCATGGCCGCCCTCGCCCCCGACCCCCTCGGACCGCTCGACGACGCGGACCTGCTGCGCGTCGACATCGCGGGCGCCGAGTCCAACGTCGCGCTGTACCTCGCCGACCACGGAATCCCCGCCCGATGGGTCTCCGCGCTCGGCGACGACCCCTTCGGCCGGCGGGTCCGCGCGCGGATCGCCGCGGGCGGCGTCGACGTCACCGGGGTGCGCACCGACCCCGCACGGCCCACCGGGCTCCTGCTCAAGGACCCGGGAGCGCACGGCACCCGCGTCCACTACCACCGCGCGGGGTCCGCCGCCTCGGCGCTCACCCCCGACGTGCTCGACGACCCGGCCCTGGACGGAGCCGCGCTCGTCCACCTCAGCGGCATCACGCCCGCCCTCTCGCCCGGCTGCCACGCCCTCGTCGAACGGGCGCTGAGCCCCGACCGCCCGTGGCCCGTCAGCTTCGACGTCAACCACCGTCCCGCGCTGTGGACCGACCGCTCCGCCGCGGACGTCCTGCGGCCGCTCGCCGACCGGGCCGACATCGTCCTCGTGGGTCTCGACGAGGCCCAGGCCCTGTGGGGCGGGGGGATCACCGACGCGCGCTCGGTCCGCGAGCTGCTGCCCGGGCCCGGTGTCCTCGTCGTCAAGGACGGGTCCCGTGCGGCCACGGCCTTCACCGGGACAGACGCGCACCGCGTGCCCGCCCTCACCGTCCGGGTGGCCGAGCCGGTCGGCGCCGGGGACGCCTTCGCCGCGGGCTTCCTCAGCGGTTTGCTGCGGGACCTGCCCGTGGAGCGGGCCCTTCGGCTCGGCCATCTGACCGCGGCCTCGGCCCTGCGTGTCCCGGCTGACCACGGGCCGCTGCCGGACCCCGCCGTCCTGGCCGCGCTGCTGGAGGCGGACGAGGAGACCTGGCGCACCGCCACGATCGGCTGAACCCTTCGGATGAGACCGTCCGGGGTGTCTCGTCCCGCAGGGTGACGTGTCGCGGCGGGCCCCCGGGTTACCGTGCGGCACATGGACACGGTCGATCTCACGGTCTACGGCGAGGAGTTCACCGCCGATCCCTATCCCGTCTACGCCAGGCTCCGCGAGAAGGGGCCCGTGCACCGCGTGCGCACCGCCGACGTCGGGGAGCTGTGGCTGATCGTCGGCCACGACCAGGCCCGGGCCGCGCTCGCCGACACCCGGTTCGCCAAGGACTCCCGCGCACTCGGGTGGACCTCCTACGACGAGGAACTCCTCGGCCGCCACATGCTCGTCTCCGACCCGCCGGAGCACACCCGGCTGCGCAAACTGGTGGCCCGGGAGTTCACCGGGCGCCGGGTCGAGGAGCTGGCGCCGCGCGTGGAGGAGATCACGGCAGCCCTGCTCGACGCGATGCTGGCCCGTCCGGACGGCACCGCCGACCTCGTCGAGGCGCTCGCCTACCCGCTGCCCATCACGGTCATCTGCGAGCTGCTCGGGGTGCCCGACCTGGACCGTGCGGCCTTCCGCGCCTGGTCGAACGAGGTCGTCGCACCGACCGGGCCGGAGGCCGAGCGCAGGGCCTTCGAGGAACTCGCCGCCTACCTGCACGAGCTGATCGAGGACAAGCGCTGCGCGCCCGGCGACGACCTGATGAGCGCGCTCATCCGCACCACCTCCGAGGACGGCGACCGGCTCTCGCGCTCCGAACTCGGCGGCATGGCCTTCCTGCTGCTGATCGCGGGACACGAGACGACGGTCAACCTGGTCTCCAACGGCGTCCGCGCGCTGCTCACCCATCCGGACCAACTGGCCCTCCTGCGGGCCGACATGAGCCTCATCGACGGCGCGGTGGAGGAGATGCTCCGCTACGACGGCCCGGTCGAGACCGCCACCTTCCGCTTCACGACCGAACCGGTCGACGTCGCCGGCACCGTCATCCCGGCCCGCGAACCCGTTCTCGTCGCCCTGGCCTCCGCCGACCGCGATCCGGACCGCTTCACCGAGGCCGACCGCTTCGACATCCGCCGGGACACCCGGGGCCACGTCGCGTTCGGGCACGGCCTGCACTACTGCCTCGGCGCCCCGCTCGCCCGCCTCGAAGGACGCATCGCCGTCCGCGCCCTCCTGGAGCGCTGCCCCGACCTCGCGCTCGACGCCGATCCGGAGAAGCTGGACTGGCTGCCCGGCATGCTCATGCGCGGTGTGCGCCGGCTCCCCGTGCGCTTCACGCCCACGGTCCCCGGCTCGCCCGGCGCCTAGAATGCCGGTGCCCCTCACCAGGGCGTCCCCGCACGTCAGGCAGCACAGGAGAACACCGTGACCGTCGTCGCCGTCCCCGGTTCGAAGTCCGTCACCGCCCGGGCGCTGTTCCTGGCGGCGGCGGCCGAGGGGACGACCACACTGCGGCGGCCGCTGCTCTCCGACGACACCGACGGCTTCGCGGAGGGGCTGCTCCGGCTCGGCTACCGTGTGGACCGCGGCCCGGACGTATGGCGCGTCGAAGGACGCCCGACCGGACCCGCGGTCCCCGAGGCCGACGTTTACTGCCGCGACGCCGCCACCGCGGCCCGGTTCCTGCCGGCGCTCGCCGCGGCCGGGCGCGGCACCTACCGCTTCGACGCCTCCGCCCAGATGCGCCGCCGTCCCGTCGCCCCGCTCACCACCGCCCTGCGGACGCTCGGTGTCGACCTGCGCCACGAGGAGGCGGAGGGCCACCTGCCGCTGACCGTCGCCGCCGGCGGCATCGAGGGCGGCGCGCTTGACCTCGACGCGAGCCTGTCCTCGCAGTTCCTCACCGCGCTGCTCCTCGCCGGCCCGCTCATGCGCGAGGGTCTGCGCGTCAACATCACCGGGCTGGTCTCCGTCCCCTACGTCGAGATCACCATCGCCATGATGCGATCCTTCGGCGTCGAGGTCGGCCGAGAGGGCAGCGTGCTCGTCGTCCCACCCGGCGGCTACCGTGCCGTGGACTACGCCGTCGAGCCCGACGCCTCCACCGCGAGCTACTTCTTCGCCGCGGCCGCCCTGACCGGCCGTGAGGTCACCGTTCCCGGCCTGGGCACAGGAGCGCTCCAGGGCGACCTGGGCTTCGTCGACGTCCTGCGCCGCATGGGGGCCCGCGTCGAGACCGACGCCGGCGCCACCACCGTCTCCGGCACCGGCACCCTGCGCGGGATCACCACGACCATGCGGGACATCTCCGACACGATGCCGACGCTCGCCGCGATCGCGCCGTTCGCCGACGGCCCGGTCCGCATCGAGGACGTCTACAACACCCGGGTGAAGGAGTGCGACCGCCTGGAGGTCTGCGCGGCCAACCTGCGCCGTCAGGGCATCCGGGTGGAGACCGGCCGCGACTGGATCGAGATCCACCCCGGCACCCCCGCCCCGGTCGAGATCGCCTGCCACGGCGACCACCGCATCGCGATGAGCTTCGCCGTCGCCGCGCTCCGCACGGAAGGGGTGACCTTCGACGAACCCGGCTGCGTGAAGAAGACCTTCCCCGAGTTCCACGAGGTGTTCGGCGCGCTGCGCGAGGAGTGGGGCCTGTAGCCGCGGACCGCGCCGGCCCGCCGCCGTGAGGATCTTCCCGTCCGTCTTCCCGTCCGTCTTCGTGTCCCTCTTCCTGTCCATCTCGGTCGTCCTCTCCCCGTGACGGCCCTGACGGCCGCGATGGCCGTGCTCCCGTGACGGCCCTTCGAACCGGGAAACCGCCACCGCCGCGGATCGCGTTGCACGGCCACGCGGAATTAACCGGATGCGGTGAAGGGCCCGCCCTGCGAAGCTGCGCCGATGGACCGACGCCGCATCTCGCGCATCGCGCACACCCACCACCCCATCGCCGCACCGCTGGACGACGCGACCGTGCGCAGTCTGCTCGGCAGGGCGCTGCGCCGCGGCGACGAACGCGTCCTCGACCTCGGCTGCGGGGAGGGCGCCTGGCTGCTGCGGGCCCTCGACGGCCGCCCGGGTGTCACCGCGGAGGGTGTCGACCTGGACACCGGGGCACTGCGGAAGGCGGTCCGCGAGGCGGCCGCGCTCGGCGTCGGCGACCGGCTGACCCTCCACGAACAGGACGCGGGCGACTTCACCTCGCCGCACCCCTTCGACGTCGTGCTCAGCGTCGGCGCCGCACACGCCTTCGGCGGCCTCCTGCCGACCCTCGACGCGGCCCGCGCCCACCTCGCCCCGGGGGGCACCGTGATCGTCGGCGACGTCTTCTGGGAGCGCGAACCCACCCCGGAACTCGTCGAGACGCTGGGGGAGTACGAGGACCTGGCGAGCACCGTGGACCGGATCGTCGCGGACGGCTGGACCCCGGTCCTCGCCCACGTAAGCACCGTCCGCGAGTGGGACGACTACGAGTGGTCCTGGACCGGTTCCCTCGCCGAGTGGGCCCTGGACCACCCCGCCGATCCCGACAGCGGCGCCGCCCTCGAAGCCGCCGCCGTCCACCGCGCCGAGTGGCTGCACGGCTACCGGGGCACGCTCGGCTTCGTCACGCTGCTGCTGCGCCGCACGACCTCCTGAGCGGCACCGCTCAGAAGGCCTGCGCTTCGGCCGGCCGGGCACGGAAGCTGGCCACCACGATGTGGAGGCTGACGACCAGTGCCCACAGGGGGAAGACCAGTTCGGCCAACCGCACGTTCGGCACGACGAACAGCAGCGTGACGCCGACGAGGTACCCCAGCAGCACCAGCCAGCGCGGGAACGTCCCCAGCCGCAGCGCGACGGTGGAGGCCGACAGCACGAACACCGCGGCCATCCGCATCGAGTACGTCGTCAGCAGGCTGTAGGTGAGGTGCTGCCCGAAGTACGACAACTCGGCCCGCGGGGGGCCGGGCGAGGCCACCTCCGTGGTGGCCAGCAGGCTGCCGGCCGCCGCGGCGGCGCCGAAGAGCGTCGCGACGAACACCAGGCCGCTGCCGAGGAACACCGTCGAGAGGAACTTGTCCTCGCCCGGGCCGACGTGCGCGCGCACCGCGCCCATGAACCAGAGGAAGAAGATGCCGGCGAAGGGGATGAGGGCCAGCGCCGTCTGGACCCCGCTGCGCGAGGAGAGGGTGAGGGGCGAGCTGGTCAGCGCGCCCTCACCGCTGGGGATGGAGGCCCGGACCAGGACGATGGCGGCGCCGATCAGCACCGCGAACGCGATCCCCACCAGCCCCGCCGCTCGAGGCGTGCGCAGCACCTGGACCTTCATCGCCATGAAAGGTTCTTCCCTCGTGGACAGCCGGGACCGACTCATCCCAGGAAGCACCGGCGTACGTGATCACGCCACCCGGGGCGGACCGCGGGGGTGACGTGCCCGGGGCGCCCCGTGCGGTCACCCCGCGCGCTTGCGGGCGCGCTCCGCGACCTCGGTCATCTCGGCGATCGTGACCGGCCGCCGCTCCCTGCGCGAGACCTCGCACGCCTCCGCCACGAGCAGCGCATCGAGCGCCTCGCGCCCCTCGCAGGGGTTCTCCGACCGGCCCGCCACCACCTGCA
Organism: Streptomyces sp. PA03-1a; assembly: GCF_033792805.1. Classification (NCBI taxonomy): domain Bacteria; kingdom Bacillati; phylum Actinomycetota; class Actinomycetes; order Kitasatosporales; family Streptomycetaceae; genus Streptomyces; species Streptomyces sp. PA03-1a. The sequence goes on along the minus strand of NZ_JARAVO010000021.1, from coordinate 38,026 downwards.
CGAAGGCGTCGATCTCCGCCCGGTACGCGTCCCCGAAGCGGTCCACGAACCCCGTCCACGGATCCGGCACGCCCGGCGCCGCGCCCGGTTCCACCGACGTGACCGGCGTACGGGGGCCGACGCCGACCGCGATCTGGTCCAGTGAACCGGCGAGTTCCATGCGGATGTCGTAGCCGGCGCCGTTGTAGCGGGTGGAGGTGGCGGTCGCGAGGGTGCCGTCGTCGAGGGTGAGGAGCGCCGCCGCGGTGTCCACGTCGCCCGCCTCACGGAAGAAGCCGGCCCCGCCGTTGGCGCCCATGGCGTACACCTCGACGACCTCACGGCCGGTCACCCACCGCACCGCGTCGAAGTCGTGGATCAGGCAGTCCCGGTAGAGCCCGCCGGACAGCGGCACGAACTCCGGCGGCGGGGGCGCCATGTCGGAGGTCAGGGCCCGTACGGTGTGCAGCCTTCCGAGGCGGCCGGCCCGGACCGCCTCGCGGGCGGCGCGGTAGCCGGGGTCGAAGCGGCGCTGGAATCCCATCTGGAGGACGGAGCCGGCCTCCTCGACCTCACGCAGGGCGGTGACCGTGGACTCCAGGTCGAGGGCGACCGGCTTCTCGCAGTACGCGGGGAGCCCGGCCCGCACGGCGCGGGAGATCAGCCCGGCGTGGGCGGAGGTCGCCGAGGCGATGACGACCGCGTCCGCGCCGCCCGCGAACGCCGCGTCGACCGAGGCCGCCGCCCGCGCACCGGCACCGAGCCGCGCGGCGGCCTCGGCGGCCCGCGCGGCGTCGGCGTCCGCGAGGACCAGTTCGGAGACCTCGGGGTGGGCGTGGAGGGTGGCCGCGTGGAAGGAACCGAGGCGCCCGACACCGAAGAGGACGACGCGCATGTACGGGGTGCCTTTCTCACGGGTGCGGTGGAGGCGCGGGCAGGGCGGCCAGGGAGTAACCGCCCCACCCGCGCCGGATCCGGGGTGACCGGGGACGTGCGTCCCTCAGCGGTAGAACGCCGGTCGGTCGACCAGCTCGACCTCGACGCGTCCGCCCGTGCTCTGCGAGCGGACACCGGCCTCGCAGATCGCCGCCGCGGCGTAGCCGTCCCACACGCTCGGGCCGGTGACCTCACCGCGCCGGGTGGCGTCTACCCACGCCTGGACCTCGCGGTCGTAGGCGTCGGCGAAGCGCTCCACGAAGTCCTCGGCGATCGTGCCGCCCCAGCGGCCCGCGGTGTTGACGAGCAGGTCGTGCGCGTCGCCGATCCGGGCGCTGCCGCGCTCGCAGACCGCCTCGGCCTGCACCTGGTATCCGAAGCCGCAGTTGAGGAAGACCTCGACGTCGACGACGGCCCCGCCGTCGGTCTCGAAGACCACGAACTGCGGGTCGTCCAGGCCCTCGGGCGCGTTCGAGGACGGGCGCGGGCGCAGCACCGTCACGGCGGTGATCTCCTGGCCGAGCAACCAGCGGGTCACGTCCATCTCGTGCACGAGCGAGTCGTTGACGAGGTTGGCGTTGGTGAAGCCGGGAGGGATGCTCGCGTTGCGGTGCCGGTTGTGCAGCATCAGCGTCCGGCCCAGCTCACGGCTGTCCAGCAGGGCCTTGAGCTTCGTGTACTCCGCGTCGTAGCGCCGCATGAAGCCGACCTGCACCCGCCGGTGCCCCAGCCTCTGCTCGGCATCCATCACGCGCAGCGCCGACGCGGCGTCGGGAGTGAGCGGCTTCTCGCACAGCACCGGCAGGTCGTGCTCGAAGGCGGCGAGCAGCGCCGCCTCGTGGGCGGGGCCGGGGGAGGCGATGAGGACGGCGTCCACGTCGGCCGCGGCCATCGCCGCGGCGGGGTCGGTGTAGGCCGTGCAGCCCTCGATGCCGTCGGCGACCGCCTTCACCCGCTCGGCGTCGACGTCGACGACGGCGGTCACCCGGGCGCCGCTCACGACGTCGTTGATGCGGCGTACGTGGTCGGCACCCATCTTGCCGGTGCCGATGACGGCGACCCCGAGCGGTCCGTGCTGCGTCATGATGCGTGTCTTCCCTTTCGTGGGCGGTGCGTCAGGCACCGCAGGAGCGCAGGAACTTCCGGGTGCGCTGCGCGATGGGCAGCGGCCGCTCCGGCTCGCAGGGGTACATGTCCTGCTCGACGATGGCGAAGAGGTCCACGCCCAGGCCCTGCGCGGCGGCCAGCACGGGCTCCAGGGCGGGCACCCCGGCCGGCGGCTCGCACATGACCCCGCGCTGCACGGCCGGGCCGAAGGGGATCCCGTTCTTGACGACGTCGGCGAGGATCTCCGGGTCGACCTGCTTCAGGTGCAGGTAGCCGATCCGCTCGCCGTAGGTCTCGATGAGCTTGACGCTGTCGCCGCCGCAGTAGGCGTAGTGGCCGGTGTCCAGGCAGAGGCTGACCAGACCGGGGTCGGTGGCGTCGAGGAAGCGCTCGACGTGCTCCTCGGTGTCGATGTGCGTGTCGGCGTGCGGGTGGACCACGATGTCCAGGCCGTACGTGTCGCGGACCTGGCGGCCCAGGCGCTCCATGCCGGTCGCGAGGTGTCCCCACTGCTCGGCGGTGAGCTCGCGCGGCTCGATGACCTCGGCGGTCTTGTCGTCGCGCCAGAAGGACGGGATGACTACCAGGTGACCGGCGTCCATGGCCTGGGCGAGGGCGGCGACCTGGCCGACGTGCTCCCACGTGGCGTCCCACACCGAGGGCCCGCGGTGCAGGGAGGTGAAGACGGTGCCCGCGGAGACCTTCAGGCCCCGGCGCGCGGTCTCCTCGGTGAGCCGGGCGGGGTCGGTCGGCAGGTAGCCGTACGGGCCGAGCTCGATCCACTCGTAGCCCGACTCGGAGACCTCGTCCAGGAAGCGCTGCCAGGGCACCTGCTGCGGGTCGTCGGGGAACCAGACGCCCCACGAGTCGGGCGCGGAGCCGATCCGGATCCGGTCCAGAACGGGGGAGGGGGCAGTCATGAAGAGGGCTCCTCTCACCGGTCGCCGCGGACCGGTCGTGGTTCGGTAGGGCGGCCCGTCAGGGCGGTGGTACGGATGCCCGCGAAGCTCCGTGGTCCCGCTGGAAGCTTCGCCGTCCGGCCGGGCAGCCGTCAAGAGTTAGTCCTGACATACGGACGTCATGTCAGAGTGGAACCGGGGTCGGGCGGGCCCTCACGGGGAGGGACGGCCTTCGCCCAGGTCCTCCGGTTCGGGCAGTTCCTCCACGTCGACACCGCGGACCTGGGCGAGTTCGTGCTTGAGCGCGGCCAGCTCGGCGCCGCCGGCCATGTGGTGGGTCAGCTCCTCCAGGGAGACCTCGTCGCGGCCCGCGCTCAGCTCCAGGGTGCCCAGCCGCAGCACCGAGAAGTGGTCGCCCACCATGAAGGCGTGGTGCGGATTGTGGGTGATGAAGATGACGCCCAGACCCCGGTCGCGTGCGGCCGCGATGTACTTCAGGACGACACCCGACTGCTTGACGCCCAGCGCCGCGGTCGGCTCGTCCAGGATCAGCACCCGCGCGCCGAAGTGGACCGCGCGGGCGATGGCCACGGACTGCCGCTGGCCGCCGGAGAGGGTGCCGATGGGCTGTTCCAGGTCGTCCAGGACGATGCCCATCGCCCGCAGTTCCTCGTCCGCGGTCCGTTTCATCCGGGCGATGTCCAGGCGCCGTACGGGCCGGGGGCCGCGGGTCAGTTCGGAGCCGAGGAAGAAGTTCCGCCAGACCGGCATCAGTGGGACGGTCGCCAGGTCCTGGTAGACGGCGGCGATGCCGCGGTCCAGGGCCTCGCGCGGGGTGTTCAGCCGTACGGGTGCGCCGTCGATGCGGAACTCGCCCTCGGTGTGCTGGTGCAGCCCGGAGACGATCTTGATCAGGGTGGACTTGCCCGCGCCGTTGTCGCCGAGGACGCAGGTGACCTGCCCCGGCCGGACGGCCAGGTCGACCCCGTGCAGGGCGCGGACGTTGCCGTAGCTCTTGCCCACCCGGTCCAGTTCGACGACGGGCCCGGGGACGGCGGCGGTGCCGTCGGGGTCGGTGGTGGTGGCGGTGGTCATCGGGCTCACCTCCGGGTCGCCGTGCGGCGGACCCACAGATTGACGAGGGTCGCGATCAGGAGCATCACGCCGAGGAAGAACTTGAACCAGTCGGGGTTCCAGTTGGCGTACACGATGCCCTGGGAGACCATCCCGAAGATGAAGGCGCCGATCACCGAGCCGATCGCCGAACCGTAGCCGCCGGTGAGCAGGCAGCCGCCGATGACCGCCGCGATGATGTACAGGAACTCGTTGCCGACGCCTTCGCCCGACTGCACCGCGTTGAACGAGAACAGCAGGTGCATGCCGGTGAACCAGGCCCCGAAGCCCACGGCCATGAACAGCGCGATCTTGGTGAAGGCCACCGGTACGCCGACCGCCCGCGCGCTGTCCTTGTTGCCGCCGACCGCGAAGGTCCAGTTGCCGAACCTGGTGCGCAGCAGCACCCAGGTGGCCAGCGCCGCGAAGCCGAGCCACCACAGCACCGTCACCTTGAGCTGGACCCCGCCGATGCCGATCTCCGAGGCGAACAGCGCGCGCGCCTGGCCGAAGCCGTCCATGTCGCTGATGGAGTCGGTGGCGACGTTGCCGGTGAAGATCTTGGTGACCGCCAGGTTGAGGCCCTGCAGCATCAGGAAGGTGGCCAGGGTGATGAGGAAGCTGGGCAGCCCGGTCTTCACCAGCATGTAGCCGTTGAGCGCCCCGATGCCCAGGGACACCACCAGGGCGACGGCCACCCCGGTCCACACGTTCATGCTCAGCTGGAAGCTGAACATGCTCGCGGTCAGCGCCGACGCGGTGACCGCGACGCCGGCCGAGAGGTCGAACTCGCCGCCGATCATCAGCAGGGCCACGGGCAGCGCCATGATGCCCATGACCGACGCCTGGTAGAGCACGGTGGCCAGCGAGCCCGCCTCGCGGAAGGACGGCGCCACCGCGAAGAAGAAGAGGTAGACCGCGACGGCGGCGATCAGCGCGCCGATCTCCGGGCGGGCCAGCGTCCTGCGCAGCAGCGAGCGTTCGGCGGTGCGGCCGTCCGTCTTGGAGGCGGGTGCCGCGGGTGGTGAGGGGGACGCCGCTGGGGCGGCTGCCTGGGACACAGGGATCACCGGGTGCCCTTCGCGGCGAACGAGGCCACGGACTCGACGTTGTCCTTGTCGACGAAGGCCGGGCCGGTCAGCACCGGGGCGACGCCTCCACCGCTGACGTTGCCGTTGGTCTTGTACAGCCACAGGGAGTCGACGGAGAGATAGCCCTGCAGGTACGGCTGCTGGTCGACGGCGAACTGCACGCCACCGTCCTGGACGGCCTTGACCAGGTCCTTGTTGAGGTCGAACGTGCCGACCTTGGCCTTGCTCCCGGCGTCCGCGACCGACTGGACGGCCGTGAGGGCGAAGGGCGCGCCCAGGGTGACGACGTAGTCGATGCCGGAGTCCTGCTTGAGCTTCGCCGTGATCGTGGACTTCACCGACGGCATGTCCGTGCCGTTGACGTAGAGGTTCTCGGTCTTCCCCTTGAAGGTCTTCTTCACGCCGGCGCAGCGGGCCTCCAGGGCGACGTGGCCCTGTTCGTGGATCACGCAGATGTTGTGCTGCGCTCCGAGGTCGTTGAGCTTGTTGCCCAGCGCCTCACCGGCGACGCTCTCGTCCTGCCCGAAGTACTCCAGCAGTCCCTGGTCCTTCCAGTCGTCCAGACCCGCGTTGAAGCCGACCACCGGGATGCCCGCGGCCTCGGCCTTGGCGACGACGTCCTTCATGGCGTCGGGCTTGGCCAGGGTGACGGCTATCCCGTCGACCTTCTGGTCGATCGCGTTCTGGATCAGGTTGGCCTGGGTCGCCGCGTTGGGGTCGTTGGAGTAGATGAGCTCCACGTTGTCCTTGGCGGCGGCGGCCTGGGCGCCCTTGCGGATCAGGTCCCAGAAGGTGTCACCGGGGGCGGCGTGGGTGACCATCGCGATCTTCATCCGCGGGGTGCCGGCCTTGCCCGCGGCGGGGGCGTCCGCCGACTCCTCGGCCTTCTTCCCGCCTGAGCTGCTGGAACAGCCCGCTGCGAGGAGGACCGCCGCGGCGGAGAGGGCCGCGACGGCGGAGATCCGACGGTTTCTGCGAGAGCGTTCCATGTTCCTGCACCTCACTGCGGTGGGAGGGAGAAGGGGACGGACGTGTTCACATGGCCGGGTGCTGCACGGGAGCAAACCCCTCCGCGGGACGCCTGTCAAGACTTTGTCAAGACATCAATTCATCTCGACGTAACGACAAGATAACGACCCGGACTTCCGGCGGGCGGTACGTTCGTATGTAAGGACATAGTGTTGACATCGCGCGACCGGGCGGGCTAGACCTGACAGGGCCGCAGAGCGACCCCCCCGGTGACGCACGACGAGGAGTCACGCCCATGACCGAGCCGTACGACCTGATCACGATGGGCCGGATCGGGGTGGACCTCTACCCCCTGCAGACCGGTGTGCCGCTGCCCCAGGTCGAGACGTTCGGCAAGTTCCTCGGCGGCTCCGCCACCAACGTCGCGGTCGCCGCGGCCCGCCTCGGCCGCAGCACCGCCGTCATCACCCGCACCGGCGACGACCCCTTCGGCGCCTACTGCCACCAGGCCCTCAAGGAGTTCGGGGTCGACGACCGCTACGTCACCCCCGTCGCCGCGTACCCGACGCCGGTCACCTTCTGCGAGATCTTCCCGCCGGACGACTTCCCGCTCTACTTCTACCGGCTCCCCAAGGCCCCCGACCTCGAGATCCACGCCGCCGAACTGGACCTCGACGCCGTCCGGACCGCCCGCATCTTCTGGATGACCGGGACCGGCCTGTGCGCGGAGCCCAGCCGCACCGCCACCCTCGCCGCCCTCGAAGCCAGGGCGCGGCGCGGCACCACCGTCTTCGACCTCGACTGGCGCCCCATGTTCTGGAAGGACCCGGACGAGGCCCGTCCCTACTACGCACGGGCGCTGGCCTCGGCCACCGTCGCCGTCGGCAACCTCGACGAGTGCGAGGTCGCCACGGGGGTGCGCGAACCACGCGCCGCGGCCGAGGCGCTGCTCGCCGCCGGTGTCGAACTGGCCGTCGTCAAGCAGGGCCCGAAGGGCGTCCTGGCCGTCCACCGCGACGGCAGCACCGCAGAGGTCCCGCCGGTGCCCGTCGAAGTCGTCAACGGGCTCGGCGCGGGCGACGCCTTCGGCGGCTCCCTCTGCCACGGGCTGCTCGCCGGCTGGGACCTGGAGCGGATCATGCGCCACGCCAACGCCGCCGGCGCGATCGTGGCGTCGCGCCTGGCCTGCTCCTCCGCGATGCCCACCGCGTCGGAGGTCCAGGACCTCCTCGACCGCGGCTGACGGTCCGTCCTCTGCCCGAAAGTGAGCTCCTCTTGAGCATCAGCATCTCCGACCTCGTGAAGGTGCGGACCCACCATCCCGAGGCGATCGCCGAAGCCGCCGCCCGCCGCGTCCGCCGCCCGCTCGTCGGCGACAGCGGCCGGTTGATGATCGTGGCCGCGGACCACCCCGCGCGGGGCGCGTTCGCCGTGGGCGACCGGGAGTTCGCCATGGCCAACCGCGTCGACCTGCTGGAGCGGCTGTGCACCGCGCTCTCCCGCCCCGGCGTGGACGGGGTCCTCGGCACCGCGGACATCCTGGAGGACCTGCTGCTGCTCGGCGCGCTCGAGGGCAAGGTCGTCATGGGGTCGATGAACCGCGGGGGCCTCGCCGGTGCCTCCTTCGAGCTCGACGACCGCTTCACCGGCCACCGCGCCCAGGACATAGCCCGGCTCGGCTTCGACGCGGGCAAGCTGCTCCTGCGCATCAGCTACGAGGACAGCGGCTCGCTGAGCACCATGGTCGCCACCGCCCGCGCCATCGACGACATGGCCGAGCACCGGCTCCCGGTCTTCGTCGAGCCCTTCATATCCCGCCGCGTCGACGGCAGGGTGCGCAACGACCTGAGCGCGGAGGCCGTCACCAAGTCCATCGCCATCGCCTCCGGGCTCGCCGGGACCTCCGCCTACACCTGGCTCAAGGTGCCCGTCACCGATGACGTCGACGACATGGCCACCGTCATGGAGACCTCCACCCTCCCCGCCGTCCTGCTCGGGGGAGAGGTGGGCAGGGAACAGGACGCGGTCTACGAGAAGTGGCGCAAGGCGCTGCGCCTGCCCACCGTCCAGGGCCTGGTCGTCGGCCGCACGCTGCTCTACCCGGCGGAGGGCGGTGTGGAGACCGCCGTCGACACCGCCGTCGGCCTGCTGTGACGTCCCGGTCGAACCGCGAGAAGTGCGAGGCTCACGCCATGACCAGCACCGAGAACCACCTGGCCGCAGGGAAGGCCGCCGCCGGCCCGTACGCCGTCGACGTCGACCCCCGACGGGCCGGCTGGGACCACTCCTCGCTGCGGATCCTGGAACTCGCGCCCGGCGGGCGGCACGAGTTCGCCACGGGTGACAGCGAGTGGATCGTGCTGCCGCTCTCCGGAGGCTGCGAGGTCTCCACCGGAGAAGGGACGTCCCGGCTCACCGGGCGCGAGAGCGTCTTCGCCGGCGTCAGCGACTTCGCGTACGTGCCGCGCGACGAGACGGTCACCGTCACCACCGCCTCCGGCGGCCGCTTCGCCCTGACCGGTGCCCGCTGCGACCGCCGGCTGCCCGCCCGCTACGGACCGGCCTCCGCCGTCCCCGTCGAGCTGCGGGGCAGCGGCAGCTGCAGCCGCCAGGTCAACAACTTCGGCGCCGCCGGGGTCTTCGAGTGCGACCGGCTGATCGCGGTCGAGGTGCTCACCCCGGCGGGCAACTGGTCGTCCTTCCCGCCGCACAAGCACGACGAGGACCGCGAGGGCGAATCGCGCCTGGAGGAGATCTACTACTTCGAGATCGCCCCGGCGCACGGGAAGGAGGGCATCGGCTACCAACGGGTGTCACCCTCCGGCAACGGCCGCAACACCGACGTCCTCGCCGAGGTCCGGCACGGCGACGTCGTCCTCATCCCCGACGGCTGGCACGGCCCCTCGATGGCCGTCCCCGGCCACGACATGTACTACCTCAACGTCATGGCGGGCCCGGGGGAGGAGCGCGCCTGGCTGATCTGCGACCACCCCGACCACGCCTGGGTCAGGGCCACCTGGCCGGACCAGCCCGTCGACCCGCGCCTTCCGCTGTACACCGCCCCCGCCGTCACCGACGAAGCCCCCGAGAGGTCCTGATGAGCAGCCAGTCCGTACGACGCCTCACGGTCGCCCAGGCGCTGGTGCGGTTCCTGTCCGCGCAGTACACCGAGCGCGACGGGGTCCGCCGCCGGCTCGTCGCCGGCACGTGGGGCATCTTCGGCCACGGCAACGTCGCCGGCATCGGCCAGGCCCTGGTGGAGTACCGCCAGGAGATGCCCTACCACCAGGGCCGCAACGAGCAGGCCATGGTGCACGCCGCCGTCGGCTACGCCCGTCAGCTCAACCGGCTGTCCGCGCAGGCCGTCACCACCTCCATCGGCCCCGGGGCCACCAACCTCGTCACCGGCGCCGCGCTCGCCACCGTCAACCGGCTGCCGGTGCTCCTGCTCCCCGGCGACTCCTTCGCCAACCGCCTCCCCGACCCGGTGCTGCAGCAGCTGGAGCACACCCAGTACGGCGACGTCTCCGTCAACGACGCGCTGCGCCCGGTCTCCCGCTGGTTCGACCGGGTCACCCGGCCCGAGGCCCTGATCCCGTCCGCGCTCCAGGCGATGCGGGTGCTCGCCGACCCGGCCGAGACCGGCGCCGTCACGCTCGCACTCCCGCAGGACGTCCAGGCCGAGGCGTACGACTGGCCGGAGGAGTTCTTCGCCGAGCGCGTCTGGCACGTACGCCGCCCGGTCCCCGAGGCCGCCGAACTCGCCGCGGCCGCCGAGGCGGTGCGCGCCGCGCGGCGCCCGCTGATCATCGCGGGTGGCGGTGTCCACCACAGCGAGGCCGAGCCCGCCCTGCAGGCGCTGGCCGACGCCACCGGAATCCCGGTGGCGTCCACCCAGGCCGGCAAGGGCTCGCTGCGCCACGACCACCCGGCCGACCTCGGCGGCGTCGGGCACACCGGCACCGCCGTGGCCGACGACATCGCGCGCACCGCCGACCTGGTCATCGGCGTGGGCACCCGCTACACCGACTTCACCACCGCCTCCTCCACCCTCTTCGCCGCCTCCGGGGTGCGGTTCCTCAACCTCAACGTCACCGGCTTCGACGCCCACAAGCTCGGTGCCCGCACCCTGGTCGGCGACGCCCGCGCGAGCCTCGAAGCCCTCGCCGGGGCCGTGGCGGGACACCGCGTCGACCCGGCGTACGAGGCCGAGTACCGCGAGGGCAAGGAGAGCTGGGAGCGCGTGGTCGACGGCGCGTACGCCGCGGACGACACGGACCGCCCCACCCAGACCCAGGTGCTCGGCGCGCTCGACTCGGTGGTCGGCGACGACGACGTGGTCATCAACGCCGCCGGCTCCCTCCCCGGTGACCTGCACAAGCTGTGGCGCGCCCGCTCACCGCGGCAGTACCACCTGGAGTACGGATACTCCTGCATGGGCTACGAGATCCCCGCCTCGATCGGCGTGCGGATGGCTGCGCCCGACCGGCCGGTGTGGGCGCTCGTGGGGGACGGCACCTACCTGATGATGCCGACGGAGATCGTGACCGCCGTCCAGGAGGGCGTGAACGTCAACCTCCTCCTCATCCAGAACCACGGCTACGCCTCCATCGGCGGACTGTCCTCCGAGGTCGGCGGCGAGCGCTTCGGCACCGCCTACCGCTACCGGGTCGCCGACGGCTCCTTCACCGGCGACCCGCTCCCGGTGGACCTCGCCGCCAACGCCGCCAGCCTCGGGATGGACGTGCTGCGCGCGCGGACGGTGCGCGAGCTGCGCGAGGCGCTGGCCGCCGCCCGTGCCTCCGACCGCCCGACCTGCGTGTACGTCGAGACCGACCCCACTCCGACGGCCCCCGCCGCCCAGGCCTGGTGGGACGTGCCGGTCGCCGAGACCGCCTCGCGGGAGGCGGCCGTCGAGGCCCGCAAGTCCTACGAACGGCACCTGGGCGACCGCCGCCGCCACCTGTGAGGCGGCTCCAGGAACCCGGCACCACCGGCCGCGCCACCGACCGCACCGGCCCGCCCGCGGGCTCTTCGAGAAGGGGTGGACCCAAATGTTCGGACAATGTGATGTCAGAGTTTCCTGAGTTCGAGACCGGCGGATACGCTCCCCCTGTGTCCAAAGCAGAGTCCGCGCCGCTCGAGTTCGAGGTGGACCGCTCCAGCCCGGTGCCGCTGTACTACCAGCTCGCCCAGCAGCTGGAGGGCGCCATCGAGCACGGCAGGCTCGCCCCGGGCAGCCTCCTGGGCAACGAGATCGAACTCGCGGGACGGCTCGGCCTCTCCCGGCCGACCGTCCGGCAGGCCATCCAGTCCCTCGTGGACAAGGGACTGCTGGTGCGCCGTCGCGGCGTGGGCACCCAGGTCGTCCACAGCCAGGTCAAGCGGCCCCTGGAGCTGAGCAGCCTCTTCGACGACCTCCAGGCGGCCGGGCAGAGCCCTGCGACCCAGGTGCTGCGCAACGAGACCGAGCCGGCCTCCGCCCAGGTCGCCGCCGCCCTCGGCCTCGCCGAGGGCAGCGACGTCGTCGTCCTGCAACGGCTGCGCTTCACCCACGGTGAGCCAATGGCCCACATGTGCAACTACCTGCCGCCGGGACTGCTGTCCCTGGACAACGCCAGGCTGGAGTCCACCGGCCTGTACCGCATGATGCGCGCCGCCGGGATCACCCTGCACAGCGCCCGTCAGTCGGTCGGCGCCCGGTGCGCCACCGAGGCGGAGGGCGAGCTGCTCGCCGAGGACCCCGGGGCCGCGCTGCTCACCATGAGCCGGACGACGTACGACGACACGGGAAGGGCCGTCGAATACGGCACGCACATCTACCGCGCCTCCCGCTACGCCTTCGAGTTCCAGCTCCTCGTACGGGCCTGAACGACCGCGGAACCCCCCCCTTCCGCAAGCATCGCACCCTGTGACGGATACTTGGTCGGTTCCAAGACCTGCAGGGAAAGGCACGACGTGGAGAGCGCGAACAGGGGAAAGCGTGCGCTCGGTGCGCTACTGACAGTGGTCATCGGTGTGGCGCTGGCGGGTTGCAGCAGCACCGGGGGCCTGCGCGCGGAGCAGCGGGCCAAGGAGGCCCAGGCCAACGGATCGGCCGTCGACACACCGAAGTGGACGGTCGCCATGGTCACCCACGCCGGTGCCGGGGACAGCTTCTGGGACATCGTCCAGAAGGGCGCCCGGCAGGCCGCGGCCAAGGACAACATCAAATTCCTGTACTCCAACAGCGACCAGGGCAAGGACCAGGCGCAGCTGGTGCAGACCGCCATCGACCAGAAGGTCGACGGCCTCGTCGTCACGCTCGCCAAGCCCGAGGCCATGAAGGACGTCGTCCTGAAGGCGGAGAAGGCCGGCATCCCGGTCGTCACCATCAACTCCGGGTCCGCCCAGTCCAAGGAGTACGGCGCCCTGGCGCACATCGGCCAGGACGAGACCGTCGCCGGCGAGGCCGTCGGCGACGAGCTCACGGCGCGCGGCAGGAAGCACGTCCTGTGCGTGCTCCACGAGCAGGGCAACGTCGGCCACGAGCAGCGCTGCGCGGGCGTGAAGAACACCTTCGCGGGCACGACGGAGAACCTCTACGTCAACGGCACCAACATGCCGGACGTCCAGTCCGCCCTCCAGGCCAAGCTGGCGGCCGACCGTTCCATCGACGCCGTCGTGACCCTGGGCGCGCCCTACGCCGCCACCGCCGCCAAGGCGAAGGACCAGGCGGGCAGCCAGGCCGAGGTCGACACCTTCGACCTCAACGGCCAGGTCGCGGGCGCGCTGGAGGACGGCACCATCGGCTTCGCCGTCGACCAGCAGCCGTACCTGCAGGGCTACGAGGCCGTCGACCTGCTGTGGCTCTACCGGTACAACGCCGACGTGCTCGGCGGTGGCAGGCCCGTGCTCACCGGCCCGCAGATCGTCACCAAGGACGACGCGGCCGCGCTGAAGGACTACGCGAAGCGGGGCACCCGATGACCGCGGACAGCCTCGCGCCCCCGAGACGGCTCGGGCACCGCCTGCTCAGCCGCCCCGAGCTCGGGGCGGTCGTCGGCGCCGTGGCCGTCTTCGTCTTCTTCTCCGTGGCGGCCGACTCCTTCCTGCGGCCGGCGAGCCTGGGGACCGTCCTCTACGCGGCGTCCACCATCGGGATCATGGCGGTGCCAGTGGCGCTGCTGATGATCGGCGGCGAGTTCGACCTGTCGGCGGGCGTGCTGGTCACGTCCTCCGCCCTGGTGTCGTCGATGTTCAGCTACCAGATGACGGCGAACGTCTGGGTGGGCGTCGGCGTCTCGCTGCTCGTCACCCTCGCCATCGGCTTCTTCAACGGCATCATGCTGGCCCGCACGAAGCTGCCGAGCTTCATCATCACGCTGGGCACCTTCCTGATGCTCACCGGCCTCAACCTGGGCTTCACCAAGCTCATCGACGGCACGGTCAGCACCAAGTCCATCTCCGACATGGAGGGCTTCGCGTCGGCGCGGGCGCTGTTCGCCTCGCACCTGAGGATCGGCGACGTCGACCTCCAGGTGACCATCCTGTGGTGGATCGCGCTGGTCGCCGTCGCCACGTGGGTCCTGCTGCGCACCCGCGCCGGCAACTGGATCTTCGCCTCCGGCGGCGGCCCCGACGCGGCCCGCGCGGTCGGCGTCCCCGTCACCCGTACGAAGACGGGCCTGTACATGGCCGTCGCCTTCTGCGCGTGGATCTCCGGGCAGCACCTGCTGTTCTCCTTCGACGTCGTGCAGTCGGGAGAGGGCATCGGCAACGAGTTCCTGTACATCATCGCCGCCGTGATCGGCGGCTGTCTGATGACCGGCGGCTACGGCTCCGCCGTCGGCTCGGCGGTCGGCGCGTTCATCTTCGGCATGACCAGCAAGGGCATCGTCTACGCCGAGTGGAACCCGGACTGGTTCAAGTTCTTCCTGGGCGCCATGCTGCTGCTGGCGACGCTGCTCAACGCCTGGGTGCGCAAGCGGGCGGAGGCGGCGAAGTGACGGTCCTGGTGAAGCTGACCGACGTCAGCAAGGCGTACGGGCACGTGCGCGCCCTGGAGGGCGTCTCCCTGGAGGTGCACGCGGGGGAGATCACCTGCGTCCTCGGTGACAACGGTGCGGGCAAGTCCACCCTGATCAAAATCATCGCCGGGCTGCACCAGCACGACGGGGGCACTTACGAGGTCGAGGGCGTGCCCGTACGCCACGCCTCCCCCCGCGAGGCCCTCGACCGAGGCATCGCCACGGTCTACCAGGACCTGGCCGTCGTCCCGCTGATGCCGGTGTGGCGGAACTTCTTCCTCGGCTCCGAGCCGAGGAAGGGCCGCGGCCCCTTCAAGCGCCTGGACGTCGCCATGATGCGGGAGACCACGCGCACGGCACTGCGCGACATGGGGATCGACCTGCGCGACGTGGACCAGCCCATCGGCACCCTGTCGGGTGGGCAGCGGCAGAGCGTCGCCATCGCCAGGGCCGTGCACTTCGGGGCCAAGGTGCTCATCCTCGACGAGCCCACGGCGGCACTCGGCGTCCGGCAGTCCGGCGTCGTCCTGAAGTACGTCGCCGCGGCCCGGGACGCCGGGCTGGGTGTGGTCCTCATCACGCACAACCCCCACCACGCCCACCTCGTCGGCGACCGCTTCGTCCTGCTGCGCCGCGGCACGATGACCGGCTCCTACACCAGGGACGGGATCACGGTGGACGAGCTCACGCGGGAGATGGCCGGCGGCTCGGACCTCGAGGCGCTCGCGCACGAACTGCGCCGCCCGGCGCCGTGAGGGCGGGTGGGCGGCCCCCGGTCGTCCACCCGGGCACCCGCTCCGCCGGCGCCCGGGGCAGCGGGCCACGCCCCCGCCGGCCCCGGCACTTAGAATCACTCGGAGAAACGCCCCCGACCCCGGAGAGACGAGCCTTGCGAGCGACGACCGAGCAGCAGTTCGGGACCGAGTCCGGGATCGGATCCACGGGGGTGAACCGATGAGCATGTACCGAGGTGCCGCCCGCTCCTCCAGCAGTTCCACACTCCTGAGCACGGTGGGCCGCCGCGAGCGCCGCTCGCACCTCACCGCGCCCCGGGTCCCCACCGTCGGCATCGACATCGGCGGCACCAAGGTGATGGCCGGCGTCGTCGACGCGGACGGCACCATCCTGGAGAAGCTGCGCACCGAGACCCCGGACAAGAGCAAGAGCCCGAAGGTGGTCGAGGACACCATCACCGAGCTCGTCCTCGACCTGTCCGAGCGGCACGACGTGCACGCCGTGGGCATCGGCGCGGCCGGGTGGGTCGACGCGGACCGCTCCCGGGTGCTCTTCGCCCCCCACCTGTCCTGGCGCGACGAGCCGCTGAAGGCCCGCCTCACCGAGCGCCTGCGGGTCCCCGTCATGGTGGACAACGACGCGAACACCGCCGCATGGGCGGAGTGGCGCTTCGGCGCCGGCCGCGGTGAGAACGACCTCGTCATGATCACGCTGGGCACCGGGATCGGCGGCGCCATCCTGGAGGACGGCCAGGTCAAGCGGGGCCGCTACGGCGTCGCGGGCGAGTTCGGCCACATGCAGGTCGTGCCCGGCGGCCACCGCTGCGCCTGCGGCAACCGCGGCTGCTGGGAGCAGTACAGCTCGGGCAACGCCCTGGTGCGCGAGGCCCGCGAACTCGCGGCGGCGGAGTCCCCTGTCGCGTACGGGATCATCGACCGGGTCGACGGCCAGGTCCGGGAGATCACCGGACCGCTCATCACGGAGCTCGCCCGTGAGGGTGATCCGATGTGCGTCGAGCTCTTCCAGGACATCGGCCAGTGGCTGGGCGTCGGCATCGCCAACCTCGCCGCCGCCCTGGATCCTTCCTGCTTCGTCATCGGCGGCGGCGTCAGCGCGGCCGACGACCTGCTGATCGCCCCGGCCCGCGACGCCTTCCGGCGCCATCTGACCGGCCGCGGCTACCGGCCGGAGGCGCGTATCGTCAAGGCCCAGCTCGGCCCAGAGGCCGGGATGGTCGGCGCCGCGGACCTGGCGCGGCTGGTCGCGCGCCGCTTCCGGCGGGCCAACCGGCGGCGGGTCGAGCGGTACGAGCGCTACGCGAAGGTCGTCGGCAAGTGAGTGCCATGCCCGCGAGGAAGCCGCCGCGCTGGGTGCAGTGGACGGTCGTCCCGCTGCTGATCCTGGTGCCGATCGGCTACGTGATCATCTCCGCCGAGCAGAGCCGGGACAGCGGCGAGGAGAAGCAGCAGCAGGCCGCCGCCACCACGCTCACCTACCTGTGGCCCACCAAGGTGCAGCGGCGCATCTACGAGGTGCCGATCCCGTCCGGGTCGACGCCGGTGGCGTACCTGGAGACCAACAACTGGGCCTCCAGCTCTTTCTACGTGCAGTTCCGCACCAACCAGGGCGGCCTGGACACCTTCCTCGCCCAGGTCGGCACGAGCCGCTCCGCCCTGAGGGACGGCGACGTGACCGTGAGCCCGAAGCAGGCCCGCACGGTGCGCTGGACCTTCGGCACGGACCGCCGGTGGGCCGGTCTCAAGCTCAAGCAGCACGGCGACAAGCCGGACCACAACATCACGGTCGACCTCTCCAACACGGACCACCCCGTGGTCTATGTCGTGTCCACGATAAACTTCCGCTGACCGGCGCCCAGGCGCCGCAAGGGTCCCGCGCCGTCACGGGGCCCGGGCGTCCGTGCCCGCGAACGCCTCGATAGCGTGGAGCGAGTGACCGACGAGCAGACCCCCAAGACCCTCCAGCACCGCATCGACGGCCCGCAGGACGCCCCGGTCCTGGTCCTCGGCCCCTCACTGGGCACGACGTGGCACATGTGGGACCGGCAGATACCCGAGCTGACCCGGCAGTGGAGGGTTCTGCGGTACGACCTCCCGGGGCACGGCGGTGCCCCCGCCGACCCCTCTGCCTCCACCGCCGACCTCGCCGACCGCCTGCTGGGCACCCTGGACGAGGCCGGCGTCGAGCGCTTCGGCTACGCGGGCTGCGCTTTCGGCGGCGCCATCGGCACCCAGCTCGCGCTGCGCGCCCCGCAGCGCGTGGCCTCGCTCGCGCTGGTCTCCTCGGCCGCCCGTTTCGGAACCCCTGACGCATGGCGGCAGCTCGGCGTCGTCGTCCGTGCGAACGGCCTGGAGCAGATCGCCCTGAGCACCCCCGAGCGCTGGTTCGCCCCCGCCTTCCGTGCCGCCCAGGCCGCCATCGTGGACTGGTCCGTGCAGATGGCCCGCGCCGTCGACCCCGAGTGCTACATCGCCGCCTGTGAGGCGCTGGCCGCCCATGACGTGCGCGCCGAGCTGGGCCTGATCACCGTGCCGACGCTGGTCCTGGGCGGCGCCGAGGACCAGGTGACGCCGCCCGCCGACGCCCGGGCCCTGGTCGCCGGGATACCGGACGCGCGGCTCGCGGTCGTCCCCGGGGCCTCGCACCTGGTGCCGGTCGAGCAGCCCGCCGCCGTGGGCGAACTCCTCGTACGCCACTTCGAGGCCACCTGGACCGAGCAGCCCGCCGCCGTGACCCTCCCCGCGCAGCCCGCACATGCGGCCCCCGAGCCCGCTGCGGCGCGGGCCGTACGGGGGCCGCCGCAGCACCGGGGCGGTACCGCGGGCGAACGCCCGGACGCGTACGCGCAGGGCGACCGCACCCGGCGCGAGCTCCTGGGCGACGCCCACGTCGACCGGGCGGCGGGGGAGGCCGAGGAGTCCGCCGGGGACTTCGAGGAGTTCGTCACCCGCTACGCCTGGGGGGAGGTCTGGAACCGGCCCGGGCTCGACCGGCGCACCCGCAGCGTCGTCACCCTGACCGCGCTCGTCGCCGGCGGCCACCACACGGAACTGGCCGGGCACACCCGGGCCGCGCTGCGCGGCGGCCTCACCCCGGCCGAGATCGAGGAGGTGCTGCTGCACACCGCCGTCTACTGCGGGGTGCCCGCCGCCACCTCCGCGTTCGCGGTGGCGCGGCGTGTCATCCGGGAGGAGACTCGGCCACGGGAGTGAGCCCGCGCGCACGGCGGCAGCCCGGTCGCCCCGTCAGCCCCTTGCCATCCCCACCTGGATGCGGCGTGTGCGGTGCGCACGGCCCCGGCCATGATGGCCATGCAAAGGATCACCGCTCCGGAGGAGAGCCATGAAGCTGACGAAGAGGGGCCATGCCTGCGTCCGCCTGGAGAAGGACGGGCGCACGCTCGTCATCGACCCCGGAGCCTTCACCGAACCGGAGGCGGCGACGGGGGCGGAGGCGGTGCTCATCACGCACGAGCACGCGGACCACTTCAGCGAACAGCAATTGCGCGCCGCCCTGGAGGCCGACCCCGCCGCCGAGATCTGGACGTTGAAGAGCGTCGCCGACCAGGTGTCGGCCGCCTTCCCGGGCCGGGTCCACACCGTCGGCGAGGGCGACACCTTCAGTGCGGCCGGCTTCGACATCGAGGTGCACGGTCAGATGCACGCCGTGATCCACCCCGACATCCCGCGCATCACCAATGTGGGCTTCCTCGTCGACGGCTCCGTCTTCCACCCCGGCGACGCGCTCACCGTGCCCGGCCGGTCCGTCGAGACGCTGCTGCTGCCGGTGCACGCCCCCTGGAGCAAGGTCTCCGAGGTCATCGACTACCTCCGCGAGGTCAAGCCGGCCCGCGCCATCGACGTGCACGACGGGCTGCTCAGCGACATCGCGCGTACCGTCTACGACCGGCTGCTCGGCCCCGACGGGCCCGGTGTCGGCGGCGCGGAGCACGGCAGGCTGGCCCCCGGCGACAGCGCCGACCTGGGCTGACGACCTGCCGCGGACGGCCCCGGGGAACGCCGCGGGGCCGGTTGTCGGAGGCGGGCGGTACATTCGGGTCCATGCGCATCGCCACCTGGAACGTCAACTCGATCACCGCCCGCCTGCCGCGGCTGCTGCCCTGGCTGGAGAAGAACAGCCCGGACGTGCTGTGCATCCAGGAGACCAAGTGCGCCGAGGCGCAGTTCCCGTTCGACGAGCTGCGCGCCCTCGGCTACGAGACCGCCGTCAACGCCACCGGCCGGTGGAACGGCGTCGCCCTGCTGTCCAAGGTGGGTCTCGAGGACGTCGTCGTCGGCCTGCCCGGCGGCCCGCTGTACGAGGAGGTCGACGAGCCCCGCGCGGTCTCGGCGACCTGCGGCCCGGTCCGGGTCTGGTCGGTGTACGTGCCCAATGGCCGTGAGGTCGGCCACGAGCACTACGCCTACAAGCTGCGCTGGTTCGAGGCGCTGCGCGCGGCGGTCGCGCAGGACGCTGCCGGCGGGCGCCCCTTCGCCGTCCTCGGCGACTACAACGTGGCGCCCACCGACGAGGATGTGTGGGACCCCTCGGTCTTCGAGGGGCTGACCCACGTCACCCCCGCGGAGCGGGAGGCGCTGGCGCACCTGCGCGAGGCCGGGCTCAACGACGTGGTGCCCCGCCCGCTGAAGTACGACCGTCCCTACACCTACTGGGACTACCGCCAGCTGGCCTTCCCCAAGAACCGCGGCATGCGGATCGACCTGGTCTACGCGAACCAGGCCTTCGGCAAGGCGGTCTCCGACGCCTACGTCGACCGTGAGGAGCGCAAGGGCAAGGGCGCCTCCGACCACGCCCCCGTCGTGGTCGACCTCGACGTCTGACCGCTCCGGGGCAGGCCCACCGCGAAGCGCCCGCCGGCCCTGCGCTGGAACTCGACGTAGCCGCGCAGGCCGGGCGGGCAGGGCAGGTGCAAGGTGGCCGGATGCGCCACGTCGCGCAGGTCCACCACCAGGGCGTCGTCCGGCAGCCCGGTCAGCGCGCCCTCCAGCTCCGGGTCGGCGTCGGGCCGGGCCTGCCCCACGGGCGTGCCCCGCAGGTCGGGCCGGTAGGAGAAGACGTGCGAGGTCTCGGCGAGCCGCTCCAGCACGGCGGTGTGGTCCGGAGCCGTGCCGTCCGCCCGTTCGGGATCCGGATCCGGCTCGGGCACCGTGCGCTCCAGGGCCGTGAGCCCGGCCCGGGCCAGCAGGGTGACCCAGTCGACCAGTGACGGCGCGACGTACGCCCAGGTGTCGAGGAAGACGCCGGTCGCGGCGAACACCCGGCCCCAGGCGCCGGTGCCCTCGTCCACGTCGACGAAGAGCGTGTCCCCGCCCGACTCGTGCAGCAGGTGCGCGGAGCCGGGCGGCCCCACCGCCCAGCCACCGGGGTGCAGCCCGCGCTCCGGGGCCAGCCGGTACTCCTCCAGCCCCCCGATGCGGATCGACCGCACCCTGCCGACCAGGTGCCGCACCTCGTCGGGCAGCGGCACGCCCCACGCCGCGATCTCGGCGTCGTCCGCGCCGGGTGCCAGCCGCACCGTCCCCGGTGCCCGCGCCGCCAGTTCCTCCAGCAGCCGCCAGGCGCGGTCCGCCGCCCGTGCCGCGGCTTCCCGTTCATCCCGCATTGCATGGCCCTTCTCGCGCGGGGCAGCCTTACGTTACGTATTGTGCGGCAACGGAACGTATACAACGTGTCGTTACCGTTGGCATACGCCCGCGCGTACGCTCCCGGCCATGAAGAGCTTCTCCGTCGACATCGCCGCCGCCGTGCTCGAACCCGACCCCCTGGACCCGGAGCAGATCGTCTCCGGCTCCCCGGAGGTCACCGGAACGGTGCTGTGGCAGTCGCCCGACGGCACCCGTTCGAGGGGGATCTGGCAGATCACCCCGGGCGTGGTGACCGACACCGAGGCGGACGAGATGTTCGTGGTCGTCAGCGGGCGGGCCACCGTCGAGGTGGAGGGCGGACCGACCCTGGAGCTCGGCCCGGGTGACGTCTGCGTCCTCCGCGAAGGAGACCGCACGACATGGACCGTCCACGAGACACTCCGCAAGGCCTACGCCATAGGCTGATGCCCATGGACATCTCCTTCCTGGACAGATGGCGCAAACGGTACGGCGAGGTCCGCGGCGCGGCCGTACCGGAGTCCCTCGCCGAGGACCCGGAAGGAGTCGCGGAACTGCTCTCCGAGTGCGAACTGCTGCGCGCCAGGGCCGAGGCCGAGGGCGTGGAACTGGACGACACGGCCGCCTCTTTGGAGCGCCTGGACCAACTGGTGCCGCGCTGGCGCGACGATCCGGACGAGCTGTCCTGGCTCGGCAACGACGCCGGGCTCTACCTCGGCACGGTCGTCGTGCGCACCGTGCCGGGCGCGAGCTGGCAGATCTGGCCCAACGGCCGGCCCGTCATCCTGCTGGCCTCCGGCCGTGAACTCGACGTCGTCGAGGCCGGCCACGAGTGGGCGGAGAGCGGCACCCCGGAGCTGTCCCAGGTCCACGCCGAGGCGTCCGAGGCCTGAGCGCCGCCCGGCGCTCCTAGATGACGCGCTCGGCCTCGCCGAGCATGGCCTCGAACCAGCGGTCGAAGCCATAGAGCACCGAGCCGGGCGGCGTGGCGGAGAGCCGGTAGACCAGCGAGCCCCGCGGGTCCGCCGGCGGTCCGATGACGGAGACGAAGGCGGCACCGTCGAGGCGCACCAACCGCCACACCGGCGCGGTGCGGTAGCGGTAGACCTCCAGCTGAATCGTTCCTTCATCGGCGAGGGCGGCGAGCATGTCCTCCGCGAAGCGCAGGCTCGACGCGAAGAAGCGCGGTGTCTCGCCGACCTCCTCCGCGATCCGGGCGACCGCGGGGCTCTCCGGGTGCAGCAACAGCAGCCGCATGCGGGGAGGAGACCCGGTCCGGCCGTCGCGGGTCAGGGGCCCCCGCAGCAGCGAGTCGCCGAGCGCCACCAGGCCCAGGGCGCGCACGCCCACCACGTCCACCGCGTCGGCGCTCGCGGCCGCCTCGCGGATCTCCGCGGCCGCCTCGGGCTTGGTCAGCGCGACCGCCGCGACCTGCGGATGGTCCATCAGGTCGCGGACGCCGTACGAGCGCAGGCGGCGCGGCGCGAGCCCCATGAGCATCCGTGCGTGGTCCGGCATGCGCAGGCCCTGCGCGATGCGCTCGAACACGTCGAACCGCACCACCGAGCGGCGCCCCCGCACGATCTCGTTGACCCGGCCCTGCAGCAGCCCCGTTGCGGCGGCGATGCGCGACTGGCTCGCGCCGCCGTACTGCTGCGCGAACCGCAGGATCGCCCCGGCGTCGCGGGCCCGCAGGGCCTCCCGTATCTCCTCGCGCTCCCAGGCCCACGCGGGGATCTCGACGGCAGCGCCGGCAACCGGTCCCGACATCCACGACTCCCGTCCGTACCGGCGCCGGTTCCTTCCACCGGCGTTACCAGCGGGTATGTCGTGGTGAGAATAGCGCGGGGGTATCGCGTGCACGTGTGCTTCACGGAATGCTCGGCGCCACCTACGACACCTGTGAGGTGGTCACATGGGGGACAACTTGGCCGCACAGCCCCCGTTCCGGCGCGTCGCCCCCGGCGCCGACCGCGGTGCCGGAGACGAGTCCCCTCCGGATACCCTCCATACCCACGGTCCGGCGGCCGAACCCGTCCCGGCCCCACCCGCCACCGTCCTGCTGGGCGAGGTCTTCCTGCCCGCCGACGACCTGGCGCCCGCCCAGGCGCGCCGCATCCTGGCGGCGACCCTGGACGCGTGGGACCTCGGGTACCTGATGGACCCCGCGAGCATCGTCCTCGCCGAGCTCGTCTCCAACGCCGTGCGGCACGCCGGGGGCCGGCGTGTGGGCGTCACGCTGTCGCGGCGGCTGACGCTGGTGCACATGTCGGTCCGCGACGGCTCCCGCACTCCGCCCTGCCTGGTGCTGACCGGGCGGGTCCCCGACACGACGGGGAGCGCCCGCGGTCTTCAGGTGGTTTCCGCCCTCACCTACCGCTGGGGGACAGACCTCCTGCCGGGCGGCAAGCGTGTCTGGGCCGAGATCGCCGTCTGACGGGGCGTCGGGAGGTGCATGATGGGGTCATGGACTCCCTGCAGCAGATGCCCAACATCGGCGCGGTCCTGGCCGAGCGCCTTCGCAGCGCCGGTGTGCCGGACGCCGACGAGCTGCGCCGCCTCGGATCCGGAGGGGCCTTCGCGATGATCCGCGAAGGGCTTCCCGAGGACGCCTGCACCCACACCCTGCTCGCCCTCGAGGGCGCGATCCGCGGTACCCGCTGGACCGCCATCCCCAAGGCCGACCGCGACGCGCTGGTCGGCCGGGTGCTCGGCGAGGGCCACGCGGGCGCCGCAGCCGGAGGCCGTTAGCGATCGCACGCCACCACCGGGCCGAGGGGCGCGGCCTCGCCGGGTCCGGCCACGCGCCCGCCCGGCAGCCGGTCAGGACGAGAAGTCGATGCTGTACGCCACACGCCAGCGGTCGGCGCGGATCACCGTGTCCGAGGTCTCCACGGCGCGGTCGTCGGCGTCGAAGTACGTCCGCTGGACCGCCGTCACGCACTGGCCGTGCGCACAGCCGAGGGTCTGCGCCTCCCAGCCGGTGGCGGGCCGTGATTCCAGGACCTCGCGGGCCCGCACCACGCGGACCCCGATCGCGGCCAGCCGTCCCCGCACACCACGGCGGGCGTAGGGGCCGCGTTCGGGGTGCGCGACGTCCGTGCCGTCGGTGATGGCCAGCGGTTCCCAACTGGTCGCGAGCTGCACGGGCCGGCGGTTCGCCAGGTACTCGTAACGGGTCATCACCACCGGGTCGCCGGTGGCGATGCAGAGCCGCTCGGCGATGGCCGGCGGGGCGGTCGTGGTGACCGTCGAGGACTCCCAGTCCACCATTGCGGCGTCACCGGCGACCCGTGTGGCGAAGGGTGAGTCGACGGCGCCGGTGCCGCGGTCGAGCGTCCCCCGGGCCGAACGGTCGATCACGAACACCCCGCGGCCGAACTGCCCTTCGACGTAGCCCGCCGCCTTCAGCACGCGCACTGCCCGGTCGACGGTCTGGTCGCTCGCCCGGTAGGCCTCCTTCAGCCGGGAACGGGAGGGGATGCGGGACTCGGGCTTGAGGAGTCCCTCGTCGATCCGCCGCATGAGGTCGTCGGCGATCCACTGGTACACCGGCGCCGGCTCGGCCATCCCCGCTGTCCTCTCTCCCGCTCCTGGCACGACGTTAGGTACGCAGGCCACAGCTGCGTACCGAGGTACGCACGCTACGGGAGTGACGGTCGGCGAAGCGGCAGGGAGAGCCGGGACGGGTCCGCCGCCGGGGAGGAGAAGGCCAGCCCGGAGAAGGCCGGGTTGTGCTCGATGTAGAGGGGGTCGACGGTGTCCACGACCACGGTCAGGCGGTGGCCGGCCGGGACGTCGTAGGCGGTGGAGTACAGCTCCAGGTCCACCGCGAAGGGGCTTCCCGGGGTGCGGTCGGTGAAGGTGTAGGGGGCGTGCGTGATCAGCTTGCCGATGCCGAGGGAGTTCACGTCGTACAGGTAGGCCACGAAGGTGCCCCGGGAGGCCGAGGGCGTCACCGTGGTGTGCAGCACGGGGGTGCCGCGGACCTGCTGCACGGTCTCGTCGCGGGGACTCTGCCAGACCGCGGCGAAGGTGCGCGGCAACAGCGGTACGGAGACGACGGGCGGCGCCTGCGCGAGCTGGTCGGCGAGCGAGGAGAGGAAGATGATGCCGCCGTCCGCGCCCGAGTCGACGTTCGCGGCGATGCGGCGGGTGCCGTCCAGCGGCAGCTCGCGGGTGGCCGAGGGTACGGCCGACCAGCTGCCGTACCCCTCGTAGCCGCCACCGCTGCGGGAGGCCAGGCGGACCGGCTGCTCCTTGTCGATGCCGTTGTCCACGCCCTTGAGGTGGTGGTCCAGCCAGCGCCGCGTGTCGGACCAGACGTCGTTGGGCAGCCCGAACAGCCCCGTGATCTCCGGTGTCGCGTGGTCGCCCGGGCGGAACTCCAGGCGCTTGGGGACGGTCAGCCGGTCGTAGAACGAGGCGAGCTGGTTGGGCGAGAAGATCGTGTCGCCCCAGGCGTTGGCGAGCATCACGGCGGTGCCGTTGGCGTTGATCCGGTCGAGGTAGGTGCCGGGGGAGCGCAGCCGGCTCCAGGCGATCAGCTCGTCCTCCTGGTCGTAGTCGGAGGCCAGGAAGTCGGTGAGCACCCGCTGGAACTCGGCGCTGGGCCGGCCCGTGAGGTATCCGGCGGCGCCGAGCAGCAGGGAGGACTGCAGGTGCTGGGTGCGGCCGCCGTAGATGGACTCGGTCAGGTCCGCCCAGCCGCTGAGCGCCGCCACCGCCTTGACGCGGGGGTCGTGCGCGGCGCCCATGAGGGTCAGTCCGGCACCGTAGGAGACGCCGGCCATGCCGATCCGGCCGGGGTCCGCGGGGGTGTTGGCGAGCGTCCAGTCGATGACCCTCGAGATGTCCGCGACGTCGAGCGGCCCGGCGACGTCGATCGTCCCGCCGGAGAGGTAGAAGCCACGAGCGGTGTAACTCACCACGACGTAGCCGGAGTCGGCGAGCTTCTGCGCCTGGGCGAGGTACTGCAGGTCGTTCAGGCCCCAGCTGCTGGGGAGGACGACGGCGGGATAGCGCGCACTTGCGTCGCGACCGCCGTTGCCCGAAGGGGTGAAGACGTTCCCCTTGAGGGTGATCCCGCCGGCTCCCGGGATGTCGACGAAGCGGACGGAAGGGGCGGCGGTGCCCGCCACGCGGGCCGTGCCGGCCGCGGTGCCCGGGCCTGCGAGCGGGGTCGCGTGCGCGGCGGGGGCCGCGATGCCCAGTGCCGCGGTGGCGAGCAGGACGGCGGAAAACGTTCCCGCGGTGGTACGAAGCGCTCTCATGGCGGCTCCAGATGTCCCCGTGACAAAGTGACTGGAGAGTAACCAGAGCCGCTTACCGTTGGTAATACCTCTGCATGTTACGTGCCAGTAACGATTGCCCTGAGCTGAGGGAACGTCAGTCCATCGAGCGAACTTGCGACGCATCCATTGACTTCGGCCACGCGGGACGCCGAATCTGAACCCGTCAGCGTCGACAGGGGGAGGGCCCGATGGGTGTCGGACGTGCATCGATCCTGGGAGCGGCCGCGGCGGCGGCCGCGCTCGTGCTCGCCGCGGTGAGCACGGTTCCGGCCACCGCGCACTCGCGCGACGGCCACCATCAAGGCAACGGTCACGGCAACGGCCACCGGGACGCGTACGTCGCGCTCGGGGACTCGTACACGTCGGGACCGCTCATCCCCGACCAGGTGGACGCCAATTGCGCCCGGTCGAACCGGAACTACCCCTCGTTGGTGGCGGGGCGGCTGAGAGGCACCAGCCTGACCGACGTGAGCTGCGGCGGGGCCACCACCGCCGAGATGTGGAAGGCGCAGGGCAGCAACCCGCCGCAGCTGGACGCCCTGAGCCGGCGGACCTCCCTGGTCACCCTGCAGATCGGCGGCAACGACGTCGGCTTCGGGAGCATCATCCGCACCTGCGCCGGCGCCGCGGTCTCCGACCCGACCGGCAATCCCTGCGAGAAGTACTACACGGCGGGTGGAACCGACCGGTTGCGGGCCGCCGTGGAGCAGACGGCACCGAAGATCGACGCCGTGCTGGACGCCATCCACCACCGCGCGCCGCGGGCCCGCGTCGTGGTCGTCGGCTACCCGGCGCTGCTCCCCGACAGCGGGGTCGGCTGCCGCCCGGCCGTGCCCTTCGCCGACAAGGACTTCGCCTACCTCCGGGACACCGAGAAGCGGCTCAACGCCATGCTGGCCCGTCGTGCCAAGGCCGCCCACGCGACCTACGTCGACACCTACACCCCGACCGTCGGCCACGACATGTGCACGGCCCCCGGCGTCCGCTGGATCGAGCCGCTCACGCCCGCCGCTCCGGCCGCGCCCGCCCATCCCAACGCGCTGGGCGAGAAGGCCATGGCCGCTGCCGTCCTGGACCGGATCTGCGTGCGCGGCCGCATATGACGGGGCCGCGGGGGCCCGTGCCCCCGCGGCCGTCCCGCCCGGTCCCGGGCCGTCACTCCGCGGCGACGGCCACCGGCGGGCTGGCGGGGGTCTTGGCCTCGCGGGTGACGTCGGCGACGACCTCCACCACGTCGGGTCCGTAGGCGTCGGAGTTGACGACCTTCAGCAGCAGGCAGAAGGTGCCGTCCACCCCGTACTTGCGGGACAGTCGCTGGTAGTGGCGGGCGAGGTAGCGCACGGCGGCCTGGTTGGTCACCCCGCGCTGGCCGGAGGCGAGGAAGACCGGGCGGTTGTTCCCGGTGTTCTCGTTGGCAGCCAGCCGGGCCAGGAAGACGTACTCCACCTTGCCCTTCTCCATACGGTAGGTCTCGCCGCCCACGGTCAGCGCGCCCTGGTCCTCGACGGGCCCGGTGAAGTCGTTGACCTGGAAACCGGGCAGCATGGAGCGCAGGTGCGCCGCCATGCGGTGGTTGGATATCGGACCGCCGACGCAGAACTCGGTGCGCGCGCCGAAGCCCTGCCAGGCGGTGTCGTGGGGCAGGATCTCGGCGTGCGCTCCGCACTCCTTGATCAGCGCGGACAGTTCGATCAGCGCGAAGACGTCATGGCGCGCCACGCTCCATCCCCGTGTCGAGCCCGGATCGCGGTTGATCACCAGCAGGCACTCCGAGCCGGTGGGCAGCCCGAAGAAGCGCTGTTTGCGCCGCAGCTTGCGCCGCCACAGGTACGTGCGGACGAACCAGCCCAGCGCGGCGCTGATACCGCTCGCGGCGAGTCCCAGGACGAAGTTGCGCACGTCGTCGCTCATGGGCCGGGATCGTAGTTGAGGCGTTCCTGACGAGGAAGGCAGGGTGGGGTTAGGCTGCCCGGACGGTCGCCCCAGTGGAGGTCCACGTATGCGTCGTCACGCTGTACGGAGTCTGTCGCTGCTCGCCGTAACCGCCACCGCCGCGCTGTCGGTGGCCGCGGCCCCGCCGGGGGCGGACGCCCGGGCCCGGGACGCCACACCCGCCAAGGTCCCGCTCGCCGTCGGCTACGGGGGCGCGGTCTCCAGCGTCGACGCCGACGCCTCCGCCGCCGGCATCGAGGTGCTGCGGCGCGGAGGGAACGCCGTGGACGCCGCGGTCGCCACCGCGGCCGCCCTGGGCGTCACCGAGCCGTACTCCTCGGGCATCGGCGGCGGCGGTTACTTCGTGTACTACGACGCGAGGCAGCGCAAGGTCCACACCATCGACGGCCGCGAGACGGCCCCCAAGAGCGCCACCGACAAGCTCTTCGTCGAGAACGGCCAGCCGCTGCCGTTCAACGACGCCGTCACCAGCGGTCTGAGCGTCGGCGTCCCCGGTACTCCCGCGACCTGGGACACCGCCCTGAGATCCTGGGGCAGCCGCAGCCTGGGTGACGTGCTGCGACCCGCCGAGCGCCTCGCGCACGACGGGTTCACGGTGGACGCCACCTTCCGCAGCCAGACGGAAGCCAACCAGGCGCGCTTCAAGGACTTCCCGGCCACCGCCGCGCTCTTCCTGCCCGGCGGGCAGCTGCCCGCGGTGGGTTCCACGCTCAAGAACCCCGACCTCGCCCGCACCTACGACGAGCTGGGCCGCAAAGGCGTCTCCGCCGTCTACAGCGGCGGCATAGGCGCCGACATCGTGAACACCGTGCGCAAGCCGCCCGTGGACCCGGCCGCGACGCGGGTCGTCCGCCCCGGCGACCTCACGACGGCGGACCTGAAGGCCTACAAGGCCAAGCCGCAGGACCCGACCCGGGTCTCCTACCGCGGCCTGGACGTCTACGGCATGGCGCCCTCCTCCTCCGGCGGCACCACCGTCGGTGAGGCGCTGAACATCCTGGAGCGGACCGGCAGACTCTCCCGGCTCTCCGACGCCCAGTACCTGCACCGCTTCCTCGAGGCGAGCAGGATCTCCTTCGCCGACCGCGGACGCTGGGTCGGCGACCCGGCCTTCGAGAAGGTCCCGACCGCGGGGCTGCTGTCGCAGTCGTTCGCGGACTCCCGGGCCTGCCTGATCAAGGACGACGCGGTGCTGACCAGCCCGGTCGCCCCGGGCGACCCGTACCACCCGGCGCGCTGCGGCAGTGGCGGCAAGGCCGCCCCGACGACGTACGAGGGCGAGAACACCACGCACCTCACGGTCGCCGACAAGTGGGGCAACGTCGTCGCGTACACGCTGACCATCGAGCAGACCGGTGGCAGCGCCATCACCGTCCCCGGGCGCGGTTTCCTGCTCAACAACGAGCTGACCGACTTCTCGTTCGTCCCTGCGAGCGCCTCGGTGCACGACCCCAACCTGCCGGGCCCCGGGAAGCGGCCGCGCTCCTCGATGTCGCCGACGATCGTGCTGAAGGACGGCCGCGTCGACTTCGCGCTCGGCTCGCCCGGCGGCGCCACGATCATCACCACCGTGCTGCAGGTGCTGACCGAGCACGTCGACCGCGGGCTGCCGCTGGTGGACGCGATCGCCGCGCCGCGCGCGAGCCAGCGCAACGCCGCGACCACGCAGGTCGAGCCGGCCTTCCTCGCGAGCGACGTGGCGGCGGAGCTGAAGGACATCGGGCACAGCTTCGCCGACGCGGGTGAGATCGGTGCGACGACGGGCGTCCAGCGACTGCCGGACGGCCGCTGGCTCGCTGCCGCCGAGACGGTGCGCCGCGGCGGCGGCTCGGCGATGGTGGTTCAGAGCACCACGCGGTAGTGGGTCGTCAGGCGCCGCTCGTCGTCCAGCACGTGGAAGGCGACGCCGGGCGGCGCCGAACGGTCGGCGACCGAGCCGTCCTGTGCGCCCTCCCACGGCATGCGCAGCGTCCACGTCACCCCGGGCGCGGCGATCAGGGGCCGCCCGGCGAAGGTGGTGGCGGCGGGCGTGTGCGCGTGCCCGGTCAGGACGGCGATCACCTCGGGGTGCGCGGCCAGCAGTTCCTCCAGGGGCCCGGGCCCGCCCAGCCGGTAGCCGTCGGGCAGCGGATGGTGGAGCGCGACGGGCGGGTGGTGGAAGGCCACCAGCGCGGGCGTGCCGGGGGCCAGCCCGTCCAGCGTCGAGGACAGCCACCGCAGGGTCTCCTCGTCCAGGAGGCCGTCGTCCTCCTCCGGGATCGTCGAGTCGCACATCAGCACCGCGGTCCCGGCGACGAGGTGCGCGCGGTTCACCGGTTCCGCCGCCTCGGCCTCGCCCAGCAGCGCCTTGCGGTAGGCGGCCCGCCGGTCGTGGTTGCCCGGGCAGGGGAGCACCGGGAAGGGCGCTTCCAGGATCCGGGCCGCCTCCTCGTACTCGGCGGGGGCGCCGTGGTCGGCGATGTCCCCGGTGACCAGCAGCGCGTCCGGCGGCCGGGGAAGCCCGCGCAGGTACGCCATGACGCGGGTGGCGCGCTCCGTCGAGCGTTCGGTGCCGTCGAGATGCAGGTCGCTGATGTGAGCCAGCAGCAGCATGGGCCGCTCCCCTCTAGGCTTAATGCTTAATTCGAGTCCTAACATTAGAACGGTAGGGTGCGGCGGGCGGACGATCAAGAGGAGGGGCGCCGTGGAGCGCTACCTGGCCCTGGAACTGGTGAGCACCATCCGGCACGACGGCGACGGAGGGGTCGCCGACGACCTCGGCGACCCCTCCGCGCTGACGGCGTGGGTCCGCGAACACCTTCCCGGGTCCGGCGGCTTCACCGCCGACGATGCCGCCCTCGCCGACGTCCTCGCACTCCGCCGTGCCGTCCGGGCCCTGTTCGCCCGCGCCGTGGCGCCCGGGCCGTCCAGCTCCGCCGACGCCCGGCGTCTGATGCCCGCGGAGGAGGCCCTCGCCCACCTCAACGCCGCCGCGGCTCGGGTCCCCGTCGTCCCCCGGCTCGTGTGGGAGGCGGAGCAGGCTCCCGTGGCCCGTCTCGTGCCCGGGGCGGAGCGCGACGACCCCGCCGCCCGGATCGTCGCCGAACTGGCCCGCGCGGCCGTCGACTTCCTGGCCGGACCCGAGCGGGAACGGCTGCGTGCCTGCACCGCGCCCCGGTGCGTCCGGTACTTCGTCAAGTCCCACGGCCGTCAGGAGTGGTGCAAGCCGTCCTGCGGCAACCGGGCCCGTGTCGCCCGGCATTACCGTCGTCACCACCCGGAGGCGGCCGGGTCCTGAGGGCCGGGGGACGCCTCCGGCGGCGGCCCCGGCCGGGGGCGCGCCGCCGTGCCTCCGCGCGGGGCCCGGGCGCCCGTGCAGCCTCTGCCCCTTCCGTGAAAACTCTCCGTAGCACCGCCGTAACACAGCGGGTGTCGAATGCCGTGCGGACCACACGCTTCCGCCGCCAGGCGGCGGACAGGGAGGAGCGACAGTGGAGCGCGGGGCGCACAGCCAGGCCATCGAGCAGGTAGGCGAGTTCGCCGGGTACCTCCGGGGGCTCGTCGGCGCGGCGGGCGACACGCCCGGCTGGTACGCGGTCTTCGCCGAACGTGATCCCGACGGCGTACGGGCCTGGCTCGACGGCACCGACGTCCCGCCGTGGGACGTCGTCCTCGCCCTCCTCCAGGACGTCGCCACCGCCCGTGGCACCCATCCGGCGCAGGAGGCGGCCCAGCGCGCCCGCAGGCTGCATGCTGCCGCCGTCGCCGCCCACGACGCCGTACCGGGCGGGGAGGCGGCGCTGAGTTCACGGCTGGACGTCTTACTCCGGGAACGCCAGTACGCGGTGCTGCACGAGCGTGACGTCGCCGCCGCGCTGCGCGGCGCCCCCACCCCCGCGGAGGCGGAGCGTCTGGGCAACGAGCTTGCCTGGGCCCGCGACGACCGCGAACGGGCCGTCGCGCGCTGCGCGGAGGTGCAGGCGCGCCTCGACGCGGTCCGCTCCCGCCCCGCCGTACCGTGCTCCGCCGCGCACGGGCACACCGACGTCCGGGAGGCGCACGTCCGCAGGGAGGCCGCGCGGGCGACCGCGGCACGCATGGCGGAGCTGCGCCGCACCGGCCGCACCGGCGAGGCGTACGTGCTGATGAGCGAGGCCGTCGCAGGCCCGCCCGAGGACGCTCCCGAGCTCGCGGCCGCGCTGGAGCGCTCGGGACTGGCCGCCGACGTGGCCACCCTGCTGTGGGAGCTGGCCGCGCAGCCCCCGCACCGTCTCGCGGCCGCCGCGAGCGCCCTGGACTCGGCCGGCCGCGGTGACGACTGCAGGACCCTGCTGCACCAGGCGGCCGCCCGGCCCGCCGCCGAGATCGCCGCGACCGCCGGGGCCCTCCTCGACGCCGGCCACCGGGACGCGGCGCTGAGCCTGCTGGTCGCCCTCGTGCGCGCCCGCAGCCCGGAGACGGCCGCCGGCATCGCCCACGAGGGCGCCGGGCTCGTCGGCCCGCTCCTGGACGCGGCGGGTCTGGTGTCGGTGTCCAAGCGCCGCGACGTGGCCGCCGCACTGCGCCGAGCGGGTCTGCCCGGCCGCGAAATCTGATCGGCTTCGTTGAGTAACGGCGCCGGTATTGCCACAGTGGGCTGTGGGCTCTTACGTTCGTCCCAGCGCCGGATCTACGTGCGTAGACCAGCCCGCCGTTCCGGCGTGACCTCGCGTCAAAGGAGCTGTCATGCCCAATGTCGTACGCGCCGCGCTCGTCCAGGCGACGTGGACCGGTGACACCGAGTCGATGATCGCTAAGCACGAGGAGCACGCCCGCGAGGCGGCCGCGCGGGGAGCCCAGGTGATCGGCTTCCAGGAGGTGTTCAACTCCCCGTACTTCTGCCAGGTGCAGGAGGCCGAGAACTACCGGTGGGCCGAGCGGGTGCCGGACGGCCCGACCGTGCAGCGCATGCAGGCGCTCGCCCGGGAGACGGGCATGGTGATGGTGGTGCCGGTCTACGAGATCGAGCAGGACGGCTTCTACTACAACACCGCCGCCGTGATCGACGCCGACGGCAGCTACCTCGGCAAGTACCGCAAGCACCACATCCCGCAGGTCAAGGGCTTCTGGGAGAAGTACTACTTCAAGCCCGGCAACCTGGGCTGGCCGGTCTTCGACACGGCCGTCGGCAAGGTCGGCGTCTACATCTGCTACGACCGCCACTTCCCCGAGGGCTGGCGGGCACTCGGCCTCGCCGGCGCGCAACTGGTCTACAACCCCTCGGCGACGCACCGCGGGCTCTCCTCGTACCTGTGGCAGCTGGAGCAGCCGGCCGCGGCCGTCGCCAACGAGTACTTCGTCGCCGCCATCAACCGGGTCGGCCAGGAACCGGACTACGGCGACAACGACTTCTACGGCACGTCCTACTTCGTCGACCCGCGCGGCCAGTTCGTGGGCGACGTCGCCTCCGACAAGGAGGAGCAACTGATCGTGCGCGACCTGGACCTCGACCTGATCCCCGCGGTGCGCCAGCAGTGGGCCTTCTACCGGGACCGCCGCCCTGACGCCTACGGCACCCTGACGGAGGCGTGAACACGTCCATGACCATCACCGAGAACCCGCACGCCGCGCTCCACTCCCGCCACCAGGCCGTGATGCCGCAGTGGCTGGCGACGTACTACCGGGAGCCGATCGAGATCACCCACGGCGAGGGCCGCCACGTCTGGGACGCCGAAGGCCGGCAGTACCTGGACTTCTTCGGCGGCATCCTCACCACCATGACCGCGCACGCCCTGCCCGAGGTCACCGCCGCGGTCCGCGAGCAGGCCGGGAGGATCCTGCACTCCTCCACGCTCTACCTGAGCTCCCAGGCGGTCGACCTCGCCGAGCGCATCGCCCGTCTGTCGGGCATCCCGGACGCCCGGGTCTTCTTCACCACCTCCGGCACGGAGGCGAACGACACCGCGCTGCTGCTCGCCACCACGTACCGCAGGTCCAACCAGATCCTGGCGCTGCGCAACAGCTACCACGGCCGCTCCTTCTCGGCGATCGGCATCACCGGCAACACCTCCTGGTCGCCGACGAGCCTGTCGCCGCTGCAGACGCTGTACGTGCACGGGGGCGTCCGGCACCGCGGCCCGTACGCGCACCTGTCCGACGCCGAGTTCACGGCCGCGTGCGTGACGGACCTGGAGGACATGCTCGGCCAGGCCAACGGCCAGGTCGCCGCCCTGATCGCCGAGCCGATCCAGGGCGTCGGGGGCTTCACCTCGGGCCCGGACGGGCTGCTGGCGGCCTTCAAGGAGGTCCTCGACCGGCACGGCATCCTGTGGATCACCGACGAGGTGCAGACCGGCTGGGGCCGCACCGGTGAGCACTTCTGGGGCTGGCAGGCGCACGAGGGCTCCGGCCCGCCGGACGTCCTGACCTTCGCCAAGGGCGTCGGCAACGGCCTGTCCATGGGAGGAGTCGTCGCCCGCGCCGAGGTGATGAACTGCCTCACCGCCAACTCCATCTCCACGTTCGGCGGCAGCCCCATCACCACGGCCGGCGCGCTGGCCAACCTCCAGTACCTCCTCGACCACGACCTGCAGGGCAACGCACGGCGCGTGGGCGGCCTGCTCAAGTCGCGGCTTGAGGCCATCTCCGCCGGGCTCCCGGTGGTCCGGGAGGTGCGCGGCCGCGGACTGATGCTCGGCGTCGAGCTGGCCTCGCCGGCCGCGGCGGGCGTGGTCCTCGAAGCGGCCCGCGAGGGGGGCCTGCTGATCGGCAAGGGCGGGCGGGCCGGCGACGCGCTGCGCATCGCGCCGCCGCTCTCGCTGACCGTCGCCGAAGCGGAGGAAGGCGCCTCGATCCTGGAGTCCGCGCTCAAGCAGGCGCAGAGCGAGCTGGGCGACGGCCCGGCCTGACGGTACGCCACAAGGCCGGGGCCACGGGCCCCGGCCCGCGCCGCCGCGGTCAGAGCTTCAGGTCGACGACGAGCGGCCGGTGGTCGGAGACCGGCACGGCCGGCGCCCACGCCGAGCGCACGGCGGCCCGCCCGACCCCCGCCGCCAGCACGTGGTCGAACTGCACCACGGGACGGTGCGAGGGGTAGGTGCGCGTACGGGCCAGCGCCCGCCAGGCCCCGCCCAGCGCCAGTGAGGGCACCGGGCCCACCAGGTTGAGGTCGCCCAGCAGCAGATGGGGCCGGGGCAGACCGGCGATCCAGCGGCGGACCGCGGTCAACTGGCCCACGTTCCAGCCGGGGACGAACGACAGGTGCACGGCGACCACCGTGAACGGGCCGCGGGCGCCCTCCAGGACGGCGGCCAGCGCGCAGCGCGGCTGGTCGGCCGTCATCCGGAGCCCGGCGAGCCCGGGCACCCGCAGGGGCATGCCCACGGGCGAGGGGGACAGCCGCCGGGCCCGCCATTCCCGTACGGGGAGCCGGGTCGCCAGGGCGATCCCGTGCGACGGCGGGCCCTCGCCCCGGTCCGTGTCCTTGGGCCCGGACACCCGCATCCCGGGTACGGCCGGATCGGGCACCCACCCGGTGCCGGGCACCGAGCGGCCGTGGACCGCCGACGCGTAGCGCCAGTCCCGGGCGCCCGACGCCGCGGCGGCGGCCGCGGCCTGGTCGACCCGGCCGGACCGCTCCTGGAAGCGGTCGAGCTCCTGCAGCGCGAGGACGTCGGCGTTCAGGGACGCGACGGCGCGGGCGAGCGGCTCCCCGGCGGCAGCACCGCCGGGGAAGGGGGCCGGTCCGCCGTCCCTGATCGGCAGGCCGTGCAGCACGTTGAACGTCGCGAGCCTCATGGGCGCCCCACCCGCGGTGCGGCGGCGGGCGAGGGTGACGGGGCGTCGGCCCGGCGTCGCGGACGGCCCGGTCTGCGGAAGTGGGCGCACGGCGGGTACGCCTCGAAGGCGACGTCGAGCTCGGGCCCGCGTCGCCGGCCTCCGGGCTCCAGCGCCGGGGTGAACTGCTCGACCAGGGCCATGTGCGCCTTCACCACGCCCTTCTGACGTGGCCCCTGACCGGCCGCCCACGCCAACTGCGTGGCGGCGAAGGAGAACGTGCCGCGGCCGCCGACGAGGAACAGCGTCCACGCGTGGCCGACCGGCCGCAGCCGGTCGCGGGAGTCCGCGTGACGAAACGGCCGCCACCATGCGTCGGCGTCGCGCGCCGTGCGCGCCTCGTCCGTGCGGACCGTCAGCGGCACCCCGCCCGTCAGCCGGTGGCGCAGCCGGGGCCACCGGCTCACCCGCAGGCCCGCCGAGTGGTGGACCAGGACGAGGTCGCCGCGGCCGTCGCGCAGCGGGACGTGGACCGCGAGGGAGAACAGTCCGGCCGGCGTCGAGAGCCCTGCGTGGTCGCCGACCGGGAAGCCGTGCGCGGCGGGGTCGGTGAGCGCCGTGTGACGCGGGGGATGCCAGGTCTGCACGACGCGGGGCTCCACCGGGCCGGTACGCGGGCGGAAGTGACGCAGCCTCAGCCGCATGCGGGGTCCTCCATCCTGCCATGGTCGCCGTGCCGCCGCGGCCGGGGCAACGCGATTTCGCACCTCGTCGCCTACAGACCCGCACGCCCGGTTCATGGCATATTGTGAGCGTTCGCCGTACGGGGGTGCGGAGGAGGAGCGAGCGCCCCCGCCGATGGGGAGCAGCGGTATTGCCACCGTGGGTGACCGGTCATACGTTTTCCACCATGGCGGGGTCTACGTGCGTAGAGCCTTTCCGACATGGCATCGAGGTTTCCGGGGACCCCGCCCTCAGCCAGTGGAAGGAGTGGGAGCATGAGCCGCATCGTCATCCGGGGCGGACTGGTCGTCACCGCCGCGGAGGAGGTCCACGCCGACGTCCTCGTCGAGGGGGGCAGGGTCGCCGCCCTCGCGTCGCACGACTCCGACGCGGCGCAGGGCTGGACCGCGTCCGCCGACCGCGTCATCGACGCGACCGGGAAGTACGTCATCCCGGGCGGTGTCGACGCCCACACCCACATGGAGCTGCCCTTCGGCGGCACCTTCGCCTCGGACACCTTCGAGACCGGCACCCGGGCCGCCGCCTGGGGCGGTACGACGACGATCGTGGACTTCGCCGTCCAGTCGGTGGGCGAGTCGCTGCGTGCCGGACTCGACACCTGGCACGCCAAGGCCGACGCCCAGTGCGCCGTCGACTACGGCTTCCACATGATCCTCTCCGACGTGAACGAGGACACCCTCAAGGAGATGGACATCCTCGTCGAGGAGGGCGTCACCAGCTTCAAGCTGTTCATGGCCTACCCCGGTGTCTTCTACAGCGACGACGGCAAGATCCTGCGGGCCATGCAGCGCGGTGCCGACAACGGCGGCCTGATCATGATGCACGCGGAGAACGGCATCGCCATCGACGTGCTCGTCGAGCAGGCGCTGGCCGCGGGCAAGACCGACCCCCGCTACCACGGCGAGGTGCGCCACGCCCTCCTCGAGGCCGAGGCGACCCACCGCGCGGTCCGGCTGGCCCAGGTCGCGGGCTCCCCGCTCTACGTCGTCCACGTCTCCGCGCAGCAGGCCGTCGAGCAGATCGCCCTCGCCAGGGACGAGGGGCTGAACGTCTTCGGGGAGACGTGCCCGCAGTACCTGTTCCTGTCCACGGACAACCTGGCGGAGCCGGACTTCGAGGGCGCCAAGTACGTCTGCTCGACGCCGTTGCGCCCGAAGGAGCACCAGGCGGTGCTCTGGCGGGCCCTGCGGACCAACGACCTGCAGGTGGTGTCCACGGACCACTGCCCGTTCTGCTTCGTGGGGCAGAAGGAACTGGGCCGGGGTGACTTCTCGAAGATCCCCAACGGTCTGCCGGGGGTGGAGAACCGGATGGACCTGCTCCATCAGGCGGTGGTGGACGGGCACATCAGCCGGCGCCGGTGGATCGAGATCGCCTGCGCGACCCCGGCGCGGATGTTCGGGCTGTACCCGCGCAAGGGCACCATCGCGCCGGGCGCGGACGCCGACATCGTCATCTACGACCCCGACGCGGAGCAGGTCATGTCCGCCTCCACCCACCACATGAACGTCGACTACTCGGCCTACGAGGGCCGGCGGATCACCGGCCGGGTCGACACCGTGCTCTCCCGCGGCGAGCCCGTCATCGACGGCCGGGAGTACGTCGGACGGGCGGGCCACGGCCAGTACACCCCGCGCGGAACCTGCCAGTACCTCATCTGAGAAAGGCGCGTGGACCCATGGACTTCGGACTCGTCCTGCAGACGGACCCGCCCGCCTCGGAGGTCGTGGAGCTGATGCGGCGCGCCGAGCGCAACGGCTTCACCCACGGCTGGACCTTCGACTCCACGGTGCTGTGGCAGGAGCCGTTCGTCATCTACAG
>NZ_JARAVO010000219.1:0-16661 GCF_033792805.1 Streptomyces sp. PA03-1a | reverse complement strand
GGGTGGGAGCACCCCCCCACGGCCACCCCGGGGGCCCGCGCGCAAACGACCCCGGACAGGTTGCGGCGCCGGGTGTCCGCGGAGCGTCGTACGCTGGGACACCCCGGCTCGTTCGACGCGTCGGGCTGTTCGCGTTGCCCCGCCTGTCTGCCTCTGGGACGGAAAGCCACATGAGCCTGAACGGTCTGCTCGACGTCGTCGTGGACGACCCCGCGCTCGCGGAGGCGGTCCGCGGTGCCGCGGACGGCAACCGCCCGCACGTCGACCTGGTGGGTCCGCCCGCCGCCCGCCCGCTGGCCCTGGCCGCGCTCGCGGCCCGCGCCGGCCGCACCCTGCTGGCGGTGACGGCGACCGGCCGTGAGGCCGAGGACCTGGTCGCGGCCCTCCAGTCGCTGCTGCCCGAGGACTCCGTCGTGGAGTACCCGGCCTGGGAGACGCTGCCGCACGAGCGGCTGTCGCCCCGCTCGGACACCGTGGGCCGCCGCCTGGCCGTGCTGCGCCGGCTGGCGCACCCCAGCAAGGACGACCCGACCGCCGGCCCGGTACGCGTCGTGGTCGCACCGATCCGCTCCGTGCTGCAGCCGCAGGTCAAGGGTCTGGGCGATCTGGTCCCGGTGGCCCTGCGCACCGGGACGACCGCCGATCTGAACGACGTCGTGGACGCCCTGGCGGCCGCCGCGTACGCCCGGGTGGAGCTGGTGGAGAAGCGCGGCGAGTTCGCCGTGCGCGGCGGGATCCTGGACGTCTTCCCGCCCACCGAGGAGCATCCGCTCCGGGTGGAGTTCTGGGGCGACGACGTCGAGGAGATCCGCTACTTCAAGGTGGCCGACCAGCGCTCGCTGGAGGTCGCAGAGCACGGCCTGTGGGCGCCGCCCTGCCGGGAGCTGCTGCTCACCGACGAGGTGCGGGCGCGCGCCGCCGAGCTGGCCGAGGAGCACCCGCAGCTGCGCGAACTGCTGGACAAGATCGCCCAGGGCATCGCCGTGGAGGGCATGGAGTCCCTCGCCCCGGTGCTGGTGGACGACATGGAGCTGCTGCTGGACGTGCTGCCGGCCGGGTCGATGACCGTGGTCTGCGACCCGGAGCGGGTCCGTACCCGGGCCGCCGACCTCGTGGCGACCAGCCGGGAGTTCCTGGAGGCCTCCTGGGCGGCCTCCGCCGGGGGCGGTGAGGCCCCGATCGACCTGGGCGCGGCCTCGCTGTGGAGCATCGCCGACGTGCGCGACCGGGCCCGTGAGCTCGACGTCCCCTGGTGGTCGGTGAGCCCGTTCGCGGCGGACGAGGGAACACCGGACGACGAGGGCGACACCCTCAAGCTCGGCATGCACGCCCCCGAGGTCTACCGGGGCGACACCGCCCGGGCGCTGGCCGACACCAAGGGCTGGCTCGCCGACGGCTGGCGCGTGGTCTACGTCACCGAGGGCCACGGTCCCGCCGCCCGCATCGTGGAGGTGCTGGGCAACGAGGGCATCGCCGCGCGCCTCGACACGGGGCTGGACGGGCCGGTCGAGCCCTCCGTGGTCCATGTGGCCTGCGGCTCGCTGGAGAGCGGCTTCGTCGACCCGGCCCTGAAGATCGCGGTGC
Organism: Streptomyces sp. PA03-1a; assembly: GCF_033792805.1. Taxonomy (NCBI): domain Bacteria; kingdom Bacillati; phylum Actinomycetota; class Actinomycetes; order Kitasatosporales; family Streptomycetaceae; genus Streptomyces; species Streptomyces sp. PA03-1a. Next base: position 15,077 of record NZ_JARAVO010000219.1, on the reverse strand, counting down.
TCACCGAGACCGACCTGTCCGGCCAGAAGTCCTCCACCAAGGACATGGGCCGCATGCCGTCCCGGCGCCGCAAGACCATCGACCCGCTGACGCTGCAGGCGGGCGACTTCATCGTGCACGAGCAGCACGGCGTAGGCCGCTATGTGGAGATGGTGCAGCGCACCGTCCAGGGCGCCACGCGCGAGTACCTGGTGGTCGAGTACGCCCCCGCGAAGAAGGGCCAGCCGGGCGACCGGCTGTTCGTGCCGACCGACCAGCTGGAGCAGATCACCAAGTACGTCGGCGGCGAGGCGCCCTCGCTGCACCGCCTGGGCGGGGCGGACTGGACGAAGACCAAGGCGCGCGCGAAGAAGGCGGTCAAGGAGATCGCCGCGGACCTGATCCGGCTGTACTCCGCCCGCATGGCCGCGCCCGGCCACAGCTTCGCGCCGGACACCCCCTGGCAGCGGGAGCTGGAGGACGCGTTCCCGTACGCGGAGACCCCGGACCAGCTCACGACGATCGCCGAGGTCAAGGAGGACATGGAGAAGTCGGTCCCGATGGACCGGCTGATCTGCGGCGACGTCGGCTACGGCAAGACCGAGATCGCGGTGCGGGCGGCCTTCAAGGCGGTGCAGGACGGCAAGCAGGTCGCCGTCCTGGTGCCCACCACACTGCTGGTGCAGCAGCACTTCGGCACCTTCTCCGAGCGCTACTCGCAGTTCCCGGTCGTGGTGAAGGCGCTGTCCCGGTTCCAGAGCGACAGCGAGGCCAAGGCGGTCCTGGAGGGCCTGCGCGAGGGGTCCGTGGACGTCGTCATCGGCACCCACCGCCTGTTCTCGTCGGAGACCAAGTTCAAGGACCTGGGCCTGGTCATCGTCGACGAGGAGCAGCGCTTCGGCGTGGAGCACAAGGAGCAGCTGAAGAAGCTCCGCGCCAACGTCGACGTGCTGACCATGTCCGCCACGCCCATCCCGCGCACGCTGGAGATGGCGGTCACGGGCATCCGCGAGATGTCGACGATCACCACCCCGCCGGAGGAGCGGCACCCGGTGCTGACCTTCGTCGGCCCGTACGAGGAGAAGCAGATCGCCGCCGCGGTCCGCCGCGAACTGCTGCGCGAGGGCCAGGCCTTCTACATCCACAACCGGGTGGAGAGCATCGACAAGGCCGCCGCGCGGCTGCGCGACCTGGTCCCCGAGGCGCGGATCGCCACCGCGCACGGGCAGATGGGCGAGTCGGCGCTGGAGCAGGTCGTGGTGGACTTCTGGGAGAAGAAGTTCGACGTGCTGGTCTCCACGACGATCGTCGAGTCGGGCATCGACATCTCCAACGCCAACACCCTCATCGTCGAGCGGGGCGACAACTTCGGCCTCTCCCAGCTGCACCAGCTGCGCGGCCGGGTCGGCCGCAGCCGTGAGCGCGGTTACGCCTACTTCCTGTACCCGCCGGAGAAGCCGCTCACCGAGACCGCCCACGAGCGGCTGGCGACGATCGCCCAGCACACCGAGATGGGCGCCGGCATGTACGTCGCCATGAAGGACCTGGAGATCCGCGGCGCGGGCAATCTGCTCGGCGGCGAGCAGTCCGGCCACATCGCGGGCGTCGGCTTCGACCTGTACATCCGCATGGTCGGCGAGGCCGTGGCCGACTACCGGGCCGGCCTGGAGGAAGGCGGCGGCGAGGTCGAGGAGGCCCCGCTGGAGGTGAAGATCGAGCTGCCGGTCGACGCGCACGTCCCGCACGACTACGCGCCCGGCGAGCGGCTGCGTCTGCAGGCGTACCGGTCGATCGCCGCGGTGAACTCCGAGGAGGACGTCAAGGCCGTCCGCGAGGAGCTCACCGACCGGTACGGCAAGCTCCCGGAGCCGGTGGAGAACCTGCTGCTGGTCGCCGGGCTGCGGCTGCTGGCCCGCCGTCTGGGGGTCTGCGACATCACCCTGCAGGGCAGCAACGTGCGCTTCTCGCCCGTCGAGTTGCGCGAGTCGCAGGAGCTGCGGCTGAACCGCCTCTACCCCCGCACGGTCGTGAAGCAGGCGGCCAGGCAGATCCTGGTGCCGCGCCCCACCACGGCGCGGATCGGCGGCAAGCCGGTGGTCGGCCGGGAACTGCTCGCGTGGACGGCGGAGTTGCTGACCACGGTCCTGGACAGCTGAAGCCTCCAGGGACGCGAAAGGGCCCCGTCCGCGCGAGGTCGAGGTGCGCGGACGGGGCCCTTTCGCTCCGGAGGCCTCCCGCGGTTCAGCCCAGCAGGCGCCGCAGGTTCAGCCGGCCCCACAGCAGGCTGGTGGAGAACGACAGCACCATCACCGCCAGGACCAGCCCGACCAGCAGCACCGCGGCCACCGGTCCGCTCAGGTCCGGCGAGACCACGCGGTGGACCAGTTCCTCGACGAAGAGCACGTGCACCATGTACGCGCCCAGCGCCGCGCCGGCCAGGTGCTTCAGGCGCGGCTTGAAACGCTCCGGGATGCGGATCCGGCTGACCAGCAGCAGGACGCAGACGCTCATCGCGGCCACGAAGAGGTGGGCGTTGGGGATCACGTAGTGGACCCGCGTGTTGTACCAGAGGCACCCGGCCATGGTGAGCGGCAGCAGTACGACCAGCCACCGGCGCCACGGGACGGCGCCGGCCGGCAGGGCGAAGAGCATGGCGCCGCCGACCGCGTACACCAGGGAGTAGGTGCCGAAGCCCCAGGCCACGGGGGGCAGGTCGGTGTGGGTCAGGTCCCCGACCAGGGCCAGGACGCTCGGCAGGACCGCGATGCCCAGCAGCACCGCCCCCAGCCCCCAGGGCCGCTTGCCGTCCTTGATCAGCATCGCGAAGGCGAGCAGCACGATGATGGGGATGTAGTTGTACATGAACCACAGGTGGTAGGCGGGCTGCACGGAGCCGATGAGGGAGTCCCTCGCGAGCTCGGTCATGGGCCGCTCGTTGCGGTCCCGGAGCCAGGCCCACACCAGGTAGACCGCCGTCCACGCGAAGAGCGGGACGGTGTTGCGGACGATCCTCTGCCACATCCGGGCGCTGTCCCGCGGCGGGGCGCCGACCAGCACCGCCCATCCGGCGATGGCGAAGTACATGGGCACCGCGAACGGGTTGACCGCCTCGGCCACGTGCCCCGCCCAGTACGTCGCGGCCCCGTGGGACGCGTCGTTCCCGGTCGAGCGGATGAACTGGGAGCCCACGTGGCCCAGCATGACGGTGGCGGAGCACAGCAACCGCATCAGGTCGATGTCGTAGCGGTGTTCCCGCGCGTCGGCGGAGTGTCCGGGGGAGGCGGAACTGCGCTGCAACGGCAGTCGCACGGCTGTTTCATTCGACACCGCGTGATGATCGGGCACACGGGTGTCGTGGAACCGAACGGTCGCCCAACTCCCCGGGGCCTGGCGGTATCGGAACGGTCTCGGTCCGCCGGGCGGCGCCGGGGGCCGCGGTGGCCGCGGTGGCCCGGGGTGGCCGCGGTGGCCCGGGGTGCCGCCGGAGCCGCCCGGCGGGGTGCCCGTTCACCCGTGATTCGCCCTGATGTGGCGGGGGGTTCGTCCGGCGTCATCGGAGCGGGCTTCCCCTCACCCCTTCGGGTGTCATTGTCCGATGGCCGCAACGCGTGCGTGGCGCCGGGTCCCCTCTTCCCGCCTGGTGTTTCCCGTTCGGCCCGGCGTCCGGAGGTACCGGTGGGCGGCTTGCCCGGTGGGGGGCGCGGGGCTAGCGTCCGGCATCGCTGGACGGATCGTCCGGCGTGGGTGGACGGCGCCGGGACGCCCGCCCCGCCGCGGTGGTCCGTCCCGCGCGCCGATGACTCCCGGGCCCGGGGATCCGCCGTCCCATCCCCCTTTCCATGGACGGATCCCCGGGACCCGGGCTCACCACCCAGCCCCCGGAGGAACACGTGCCCGGACCACACCCGCCCGCCCGGCGCCGCGCATGACGCACGGACCCTGGGACCTGCTCGCCCGCGGGGGAGTGGACGTCCTGTCCCTCATGGCGCTGGTGGGCCTGCTCTACCGGCGCGGCTGCCCGGCCCCGCAGATGCCGCTGGTGCTGACGGCGCTCAACGTCGGCCTGTTCGCGGCGATGAGCGCGATGGGCGCGGGCTCGTTCCCGGCCGGGGTGGGCTTCGGGCTGTTCGGGATGCTCTCCCTGGTCCGGCTGCGCAGCACCGCCTTCACCGCCCGGGACGTCGCGTACACCTTCACGGCGCTGGTGATCGCCCTGTGCGGGGGCCTGCCGCAGCGGGAGATCTGGTTCGTCGTGGCGCTGGACGCGCTGGTGCTCGCGGCCGTCCTGGTCGTCGACGACCCGCACGCCCACCGGCCGACCCGGGTGGTGCGCCTCACCCTGGACCGCCTGTACGCCGACCCCGCGGCGATCCACCGGGAAGTCGTGCTGAGGTTCGGCCAGGAACCGCTGGCGGTGCTCGTGGACGAGGTCGACTTCGTGCGCGAGACGACCCGGGTCTCGGTCCGCTACCGCGGCGACTCGCCCCTGGGCTGGGGGCTGCCGGACGACGGTGCGGGGCCGGCTGCCGCCGGACGGGGCGGCCAGGACAGCCTGCTCGAGAGCAGGCTCGTGTGACCGGCCCGGAGGGCTTCGCCGAGGCGCTGGGACTGGCCCGGCTGCGCGGGGCGACCCTCGCCGAGGTCGACGCCGCCGCGGCACTGCAGCACCGGGTCGACCGCAAGTACCTGCTGCCGGCCCTGTCGGCGCGCTGCCTGGTCGCCGCCCTGGCGCCGACGCACCACGTGCTGGACGTCGGTGGCCGCCGCACCACCGGGTACCGCAGCACGTACTTCGACACCGCCGGGCTCGGCGCCTGGTACGCGCATGTGCAGGGGCGCAGGCGCCGCTGGAAGGTCCGCACCCGGCTCTACGTCGAGGACGGGCTGTGCCGCGTCGAGGTCAAGACCAAGGACGGCCGCGGCGCCACGGTCAAGCACGCCCGCACCGTGGCCGCCCGGGAGTACGGCCTCATCGGCGCCGGGGCGGCCGCCTTCGTCGACGACGTGCTCGGCGCCGCCGGGGTCCCGGTCCGCTCCGGGCTGCTGTCCCCCGCCGGGGAGATCCGCTACGTCCGCGCGGCCCTCGCCGACCTGGCGGCCGGCAGCCGGGTCACCCTCGACGGCCGGCTCACCTGCCACCGCGGCCGGGCGACGGCCGCACTGAACCACGGCTTCGTCCTCGTCGAGACCAAGGGCGGACCCCGTCCGGGCGCCGCCGACCGGCTGCTGATGGGCCTGGGGGTACGGCCGCTGCCGCTCAGCAAGTACGTCGTGGGACAGGCCCTGCTCGTCCCGGGCCTGCCCGGCAACGACGTGCGCCGCCTGGTGCGGTACTGCTTCCACGCCCCCACGCGCGCCGAACCGGAGGCCCGGGTCCCCGGCCCGGCCGGACCCGCGTGGTGAGCACGGCCCACCGCAGGGCGCCGGTCCGCTCCCGGGCCCCCCGCACGGGCCGTCGGTACCCGGCCGTCGCCGTCGCCGCCGTGGCCGCGGCGGTCCTCGGCCTGATCGGCACCCACGTCACCGCCCCCGCGGACCCCGGGGCGGGCGGCGCGGTGCGGCGGATCGAGCAGGACCCGCCGCCCCCGCTGTTCCCGGACGCCGAACTGCGCGGCTGGACCACGCGGCTCGACGCGCAGCAGCGGGCCGCCGACGCGCTCTACGCCCGGTGGCGGTCGGGGCACGGCACCGCCCGCGACGACCCGGCGTTCGTCCGCTGGGCGGCGGACCAGATGCCCGATCCGCCCGCGGAAGCCGCACGCGCCGCCGGACTCGGGGAGGTCCGCCGTCTCGCCCGTACGCGCACCGCCGCCGGCCGGACGGCCGCCGCGTGGCTCGCCGCCCACGGGGAGCGGGACATCTGGCGCCTGTACCTGGACGACCGGCGCGAACTGATGCCCCGCGCCGAGGGCGAGGCCGCCCGGGTCCGCCTGGACGCGGCGCTGGAGCTGGCCGGCACGATCAGCGGCGGGCTCGCCGGGCACTACCGGCGGTCCCGCCCCTCCGCCCTCGATCCCGCCCTGGGCCCGGCCCGGAAGGCCACCCCGGCCGCCGATTGCGCCTGCGCCTACCCGGCGGCGCCCGCGGCGCTCTCCTCCGCGGCCGTCGCCGTCCTCACCGCCTGGGCCCCGCGGCGCGCCGCCGAGTACCGCTGGATGCAGGTCCAGGTGATGCACGCCCGGCTCTACACCGCCGACCACCTACGGGACGACCTCCTCGCCGGCGCCCTGCTCGGCGCACTGGTCGGCGACTACATCCGGGCGGCGGACACCACCCCGACGAACCGCGCATGACCAACGGCACCCCCTGTGACCTGCGGCGCTAGCGCGTCCCCACGCCAGGTTCACCTGGACGCCACCCCGGGAACGCCGGTGTTCACCACATTCGCACCCGCCTCCCCCCATGGCGTCCCATAGTCTGCCGGGGCAGGTGATATCGGACAGCGACCGGGATGGATCCATGCACATCGCCGTCTTCGCCGAGGTGCCGGAGGCCGTGGGCCGGACCGGGTCGGCGGACGTGCCCGGCGAGGAAGCCGGGGAAACGGGGTACACGGGGGTCCAGGAACTGTTCGACATCGCCCGGTTCGCAGAGCGGATGGACCGCGCGTGGGGGCCGGCGGTCACGGACGGCCGTGCCGCCCCACCCACCGGCCCGCTGACCACCGTGCCCGCGATGACGGACCGGGCCCCCGTCCACGACCATCCGATCCCGCGGCCCGGCCGGACCCTGGCCGAGCTCCGCGAGCGCACCCGGGAGTGACCGCCGATCTCCGCCCAGACGACCACCGCCGCCCCCGCCCTCACCGCCGGTCACGCGACCGGGACGAGCGAGGTCTCCACCACGCCCGTCGCCCGGCCGCGTGAGCACAGATACGACATCGACCTGCTGCGCGTCCTGTGCTCCATCGGTGTCATCGTCTGCCACGCCGCCGGCCAGCTCCTCAACGCCGTGGGCCGCGAGCCCTCCGGCGGCCGGCCCGTCTACTGGACCGGGCTCGTCTCGGACGGGCTGACCCGGTGCGCGGTGCCGCTGTTCTTCGCGATCGCCGGCTGGGTCGTGCTGGTCGGCGCGACCCCCCGGGACGGCACGCAGGTCCGCAGACGGCTGACCCGCATCGTGGTGCCGATGGGCGTGTGGACCGCCGCGTACCTCGCCTGGGACTGGATCCGGGACACCAACTCCCGTCCCACGCAGCGGCTGGCCTTCGAGTCGCTGTTCGGCTCGATCCAGCCCGCCTACCACCTCTGGTACCTGTACGCCTACGTGCCGGTGATCCTGCTGCTCTCGCTCGCCGCGCTGATAAAGGCGGGCAAGCGGCCCTGGGGCCTGGGCGGCCTGCTCGTGCTGCTGGCCATCGCGCCGACCTTCATGGGCGACCTCGGCAAGGTCCTCCACGTCAACCTGCCCGACTTCGAGTGGAACCTGTCCCCGTACCAGGTCGCGTACGCCGCCGCCGGATCCGCGCTGCTCGCGCTGCCGCTCGCGGCCACCACCGGCCGCCGCCGGCGGCTGAGGTGGCTGGCGGCCGGGGTCTGCGCGTGGGCCGCGGTGGTCGCGTACGAGCACTGGGTGCACTACCCCTCGCCCTACGCGGGCCTCGCCGTGCCGTTCCTGGCGGGCGCGCTGGTGATGGCCCTCAACCGGATCAGCATCCCGGAGCGCCTCCGCCCGCTGGTGTCCCGGCTCGGCGGTGCGGCCTTCGGCGCCTACCTGGTGCACCTGATGTTCCTGCGGGCGCTCGCCCCGCACCTCGTCTCCGCCGACGCGGGCTGGCTGGGCGCCGTCCTCATGATCACGCTGCTGGTGACCGGGACCGTGGTGCTCTCCTTCGCCGCCAGCCTGCTGTGGACGCGCCTGCGGCTCAACCGCTGGCTGGGCTGACCCCCGAAGGCGCCGGAGCACGTGACGGAGGGGCGCCGTGTCGCGACACGGCGCCCCTCCTGAAGGACCGGTTCCCCCGGGAGGCTCAGCCGAGGACGGTCTTCAGCTTCGCCACGTTGTCCTGCGTCACCTTCCACAGCGCCTCCTGGCGCCCGTGGACGTCGGCGACGGTCGCCGACAGGTTGTCCAGGATGCCGATGGAGCGCTCCGCGAGGATCGCGCCGAGGTTCCGGTCGTGGACCGAGACGCCCCACTCCGGGCGCTCGATGTCGGACAGGAAGTACGCCATCTTCGGGTGGGAGATCAGGCTGATGATGGGCGTGCCGCAGCCGAACGGGATCATGCCCGCGTGGCCGCGCATGCCGATCACCAGCTTGGTGCGCGCGAAGGCGGTGCGCAGCTGGTCGGTGTCGAAGTCGTACATCGGCTCGACCGGCAGCGAGATGCCGTACTCACGCCGCAGGTCGAAGACGAAGCGCTCGTCGTCCAGCGCGTGGGCGGCGTAGCGGACCTCGGCGTGCTTGCCGATGGCACGGACCGCGGTGGCCATCTCCCGGAGGAAGTGGTCGTAGTCGTGGCCGAAGCGCAGCCCGGCGCGGTCGTAGGCGCAGTTGATCAGCACCGTGTCGTCCCGCTCGACCGGGTCCTGCCAGCCGGGCACCAACTGGCGGGAGACGGTGGTCGGGCAGGGCTGGAAGAGCACCCGGTCCTGCAGCTCCGCGGGGAGCAGCGCGCGGACCTTCTCCACCGAGCCGTGGTTGCGCAGACCGAAGAACGCCGACTTGGAGACCAGCAGCCGCAGGCTCTCCTCGAACCGGCGGCGCGTGTACGACTGGCCGTCGAAGGCGTTGTAGCCCACCGCGAAGACCGCCAGCGGGACGTCGATCTTCTCCAGCAGCCGGTCCGGCACGTTCCACTGCCAGGCGCTGTTGCCGTTCGGCGAGGTGTCCGGGATGAACAGTCCGCCGCCGCCGATGACCAGGCCGCGGCGGGAGTTCACCCGCTCCAGGGCCGCCTCGTCGAACAGCTTGTGCGCGTGGATGGAGTGCCAGCCGCGGTCACCGGTGTCCGGGCCGAAGCAGAGCCGGACCGTCTCGGGCAGGATCTTGTCGCCCGCGTTGCCCTGGCGCTCCATGTAGAACGCCACGTGCGCCAGCTGCTCGGAGGGGGTGCCGGTCTCGGCCGGGCGGGCGGCGATCGCCTCCGCGCGCTCGTACGAGATCCGGCAGGCGCGGTCGCTGACGTCCGCGTTGAGGCCGGCCAGGGCGTACTCGCGGGAGGCCGTGTTGTCGCCCAGGATCCACGCCATGTTCGCCAGCCGGCCGAAGGGGCGGGCGGCGGCCGGGGCGTGGGCCGTGGAGAGCAGCAGGTGGGCCGTGGCCTCCTCGTAGCGGGAGGTCGACATCAGGGCCTGGCCGAGCAGCTCGTGGGAACGGCTCTCGTCGGCCGGGATGGGGGAGCGGCCGAGGATCTCCACCGCGTCCTCGTACCGGCCCTTGGACAGGTACGCCTCGGCGACCTCGCGGACGCCGTCGTGCCGGCCCTCGCTCGCCACGAGGTGGCGGCCGAAGTGGATCAGCAGGTCCGGGTGCTTCTCGTCCTCCAGGGCCAGGAAGCGCTCGACGAAGTCCGCGTGGGGGAGGTCGTACTCCTGCCACGCCGCCTCGGCGCCCGAGTAGCCGTGCTCGCCGCCGTTCCACGGCTTGTGACGGCCGGTGAAGTGCAGGATGACGACGTCTTCCTCGTCGGGGGAGCGGTCGCCGGACAGCCGCCGCTTGACGAAGTTGTAGCGCGGGTCGATCTTGACGAACTTGCCCGCGAGCAGGGCGTTGAGGATGCCCTGGTCGTGCTTGTCGAGCTCGTACGTGCCGGAGGTGCCGACGGCGTCGATCTGCGCGCAGAACTCGTCGGTGAGGTACTCCTTCTGGATGACCAGCAGACCGCTGTTGAGCTTCGACTGGTCCAGCAGGAACTGCGGCACCGCGCCGACGCCGTGCCGCATCCGCAGCAGCTCGCCCAGGTCGCCGAGGACGACCATGTCGGTGTCGAGCGTGATGACCGTGTCGTAGTCGCGGATCCGGAAGACGTCGAGGATGAAGTACGCCTTGCGGATCAGGTAGTTCTCCGGGTCGCCCTTGACGAAGCCGTCGTAGCGCTCGGGGACGACACGGCGCATGACCACGCGCGGGTGCAGCTTGCGGATCTCGGTGACCGAGGCCGGCTGCAGGTCGTCGTAGAGGACGACGAAGTCCTCGCAGAGGCCGGGGTTGGTCAGGGCCAGGCTGCGCAGCAGGGCGAGGAAGCCGGGCAGGTAGTTCTCGTCGACGTACGACGCGAAGGCGACGCGGCGCTTGCCGGTCAGCGTTTCGCTCCGGGGTGCCGGAACCGGGACAGAGGCGGTCATCGGAGCGATATCCTCATTTCAGTGACGTCCTGGGCGCGGGCCATGACCCATTCCTTCTCGTCCGCGTAGCCGTGCGCGGTGGCGATCGGGAGCTTCATCGCTTCCTGCAGGCGGTAGGCACCGCTGTCGTAGAAGTCGAACCCGATGAGGTCGATCTTCGGGTTGACGTCCAGGAAGTCCAGCAGCCACAGCATGTTGAAACCGCTGGTGGGGATGGACGGCATCACGTCCTCGCCGATCCTGCCGATCTCGCGCACCGGCCAGCGCAGCGTGCGGTCGCCGACGTAGCGCTGGGCGCCGGGGACCAGGCGGCGGCGGACCGAGTTGCGCCACTGGTGGTGGCTGCCGCTGAAGACCAGCCGCGTCTGGACCTTCTTGTCCCAGTTGAAGTTGTGCAGGTGGATCGTCGCGTGGATGTCGGTCTTGGTGCCGGTGGCCGGCGCCTCGATCCGGTACGAGTTGAAGCGGACGACGAGGTCGTAGGAGTCGATCTCCTGACCCATCGTGCTGGAGCCCACCCGCTGGGAGTTGGCGACCAGACAGATCGTCTTCCCCGCGATGAGGTTGCGGAAGTCGCTGAGGCCGACCATCTCGGAACCGGTCAGCGCCGGGTCCGGGATCGGGTCCAGCTCGCGCAGCCGGCGGTCGTCGGCGTACAGCTCGAGCAGCTGGGTCGAGCCGGCCAGCCGGCCGCGGTCCCGCTCCAGACGGAGGTTCACGTAGTCGGTCAGCGCCGCGCGCACCGAGGTGGCGGAACCCTCCTGCTCGCTCATCCCGACGAGCGCGGCCACGAGCCGGGGCTCGGCGCGCTCCCAGTCGCCGGCGTCCTTGAGGGCCAGGCCCTCGGCCCACAGCTCGGTCTCCGGGACGCCCGCGAACTCACGGGAGCCGGGGGCCTCCTGCTGGAGCAGCTGCAGCGTCCGCGCGAGGCGCTCGCCGCTCTCCCGCAGCTTGGTGATGCGGCCCGCGATGTTGAGGTCGTCGTTGGGGGTCAGCGCCAGGAAGCGCTCGTACGCGGCGATGGTGGCCGCGTCGTCGCCGAGCGCGTCCATCAGGCGCGCCCGCAGGCGCCAGCCGGCCCGGGACTGCTTGCGGACGCCGAGGACCGTCTCGGTGATGCGCGTCGCGAGCTGCAGCTCGTCGGCGCCCTGCACGTCCACGGCCTTGTTGCCCACCTCGAGCAGGGCGTCGAAGACCTCGGGGTTCGACTTCGGCCAGGTGCTCTTCCCACCGGTGAGTGCGGCGGCGTCACCCGGATCCGTCATCGCGGCCGCGTACCGGGCCAGCAGTTCCCGGATCGCCTCGGCGAGCTGGCCCTTTCTCCAGTCCAGGTTCTTGGCGAGCTTGCCGCCGTGGACCGCACAGGACCGGACGCACTCGGCCACGGAAACCGAAGCGATCGGAATATCCGCGCCCGCGGAGTTGTCCAATCTTTTCTCGAGCCATCCAGCCCGGAACTTGACCATGCTGCTCCCAACAATGACACGGCCGCTGGGGAGAACTGCATGGGTTTCCCGCGCGGATCAACAGACGCCGCCCGGGCACCTCGACGCACATGGACACGCGCACGGCACATGGGGCGGAGGCGATCACCATAGGGAGCGGATATGACGTTCAAGTGAACGAGGATATAAGCGGATGCGAACGGGGAAGGCGGCGGTCGGGGGGCGTCGCGGGCGACATGGGGAAAAGCGGGAGTTCGTATTCCGTATTCCTTGCGTTCACCTTGCCGAAGCATTCCCGACGCCCCCTCTGGATCTAGTCCGATACGCTTGTCCTCCGGCACCGTCCGGGGGGCCGGAGTCCGTGGCCCGCGTCGAGATCGTCTGGATTCCCAGGTGCCCAAACTTTCGGTAATCGTCCCCTTCCGCAATATTCAGCCATATGCGCACGACATGTTGTGCGGGCTGGCCAACAATGCGGGGGCGGACACCGAGTTCATCCTCGTCGACGATCACTCGACGGACGGCACCCCGGAGATCCTGGACCACTGGGAGCGCCGGCTGCCGGGCATGAGGGTGATCCGGCACGAGCAGAACAAGGGCGTCGCCCAGTCCCGCAACAGCGGGCTGGACGCGGCCGGCGGGACGTACGTGACCTTCCTGGACGGCGACGACTGGTACGCCCGCGGCTACCTCGACGAGCTCGTCGCCGGCATCGAGCGGCTGGGCTGCGACTTCGTGCGCACCGGGCACGTCAAGGCCACCGGCACCGAACGGGTCGTGCACCGCCCCCCTGCCAGGCGCTGGGACGCCGTGCTCGACCCGCGCGACGCGATCACGCCCTCGCACGTGTCGACCATGGTCGACTACCCCTTCGTCTGGGCCGGGATCTACCACCGCAGGCTCTTCGAGGACGGCGGCATGCGCTACAGCACCAGCCTGCGGACCGCGGAGGACCGCGAGTGGGTCTGGCGGCTGCACCTGACGGCCCGGTCCTTCGCGGTGATCCGCCCGGTCGGGGTCTTCTACCGGCGCGGGGTCAGCGACTCGCTCACCCAGATCAGCGACGGCCGGCAGCTGGACTTCATACCCGCCCACGACGCGATACTCGACGACGTGCTCGCCGACCGCGAGGCCGAGCGCTTCCTGCCCAAGATCGTCCGCACCTACTGCGCGCTGATCGCCTTCCACATGTCCAACGTGCGGCGCTACGACGCCGGGACCGGCAGGCAGCTCAAGCGGCAGTCCGCCGTCGCCCTGGCCCGCATGCCGCAGGACGTGCTGGACCGGACCCTCGCCGAGATGGACGTCCAGCGCGCCCACGTGCTCCAGCGGCTGCGCGCCGACGCGCGGAAGGCGGCCTGACGATGACCCTGCCGACGGCCGAACGGGCTGAGGAGAGCATGAACCACGACCGGGCCCAGATCTTCGAGGTCTCGACCCTCTACGGCGCCGCGACCCTCGCCGCCGCCCTGGACGCCGGCGCCTTCGGGCCCCGTACCGGCACCCGGCGCATCCTGCTGGTGAGCAACAACGCCCCGGTCCCCGAGACGGTCGTCCAGCTCTCCGACATGCACGGGTACCAGCGGATCGTCACCCGCTTCGACGAGGTCGTCTCGTGGAACGAGGTGATCCACCCGCACCGGCCCTCCAAGTGGGCCCCGTTGGAGGACGAGAGCTCCATCTGGCAGCGGTTGTTCCGGCACTCCTGGGGCCTGGGCGACGTCCCCGTCGAGCTCGTCGTGGAGTCGATCCAGGTCAACCCGGCACGTGCGCTCGCCACGATCTTCGCCGAGAGCGCCGTCCACGTGTACGCGGACGGCCTGATGAGCTACGGGCCCACCCGTGAGAAGCTGCCGGGCCCCCTCGGCAACCGCGTCCAGCGGGTCCTCCACCTCGACCTGGTGCCCGGACTGCGCCCGCTCCTGCTGGCGGAGACCGGCGCGGAGCCCGAGCTCGTCCCCGACGACGCCTTCAGGGCCGTGCTCAAGGAGATCGCCGTCGAGGCGGCGGACGACCCCCGGCTCACCGCCCTCGCCCAGGACCCGCCGACCGCGGTGCTGCTCGGCCAGTACCTCGCCGCCCTGCGCATCCTCACCCCGCAGGAGGAAGAGGAGCTGCACGTCACCATGGTGCGCGGCGCGATCGCCGCGGGTCACCGCTCGATCGTCTTCAAGCCCCACCCCACGGCGCCGGCCGGCTACTCCAAGGCGATGGAGGAGGCCGCGGCCGCCGAGGGCGCGCGGCTGCGCGTCCTGGACGGCCCGCTGCTGGCCGAGACGCTGTACGAGGTCTGTCGGCCGGAGCTGGTCGTCGGCTGCTTCTCCACCGCGATGCTCACCGCGAGCGCCTACTACGACGTCGCGATCGCACGGGCCGGGACCCGTCTGGTGCTGGACCGGCTCACGCCGTACCAGAACAGCAACCGCGTCCCGCTGACCATCGTCGACCACCTCGTGCCCGACGTCGCCACCCCGGGTGCCCAGGGCGGCGCTGCCGGGGAACTCGCCCCGCTCGTACGGGCCGTGGGCTTCTGCATGCAGCCCAGGATGCACCCCGGGCTGCGTGAGGAGACCGCGGCGTGGCTGCGGGACCACCTCGGCCCGGACACCGAGTACTACTTCCGGCGCCGCCGCCTCACCTCGCTCGGGCTGCCCGGCGGCGGCCCGCTCAGCGCCGCCCAGCGGCTGCGCGGCAACACCACCGTGCGCCGCATGGTGCGCGTGGCCCGCCGCCTGCGCTCCCGGCGTTAGGCGCCGGCCGCTAACGCCCGACCTGCCCCAGCCAGGTCAGCGTCCGCCGTACCTCCAGCGAGAAGGGGTGGTGCGGGCCGTGCACCCGGTCGGAGTCGTACAGCAGGCGGGACAGCACGTCGTGGGCGGCCATGCGGTCGCCCACCGACAGCAGCAGGTGGCCGATGCGGCGCCGCACCTCCAGCGGAAGCTCCGGGTCGGTGGCGCGGTACTGCTCGAAGGAGGGCAGCAGCGCCCGGTACTCGGCGAGCGCCGCCGGGGCCTCGCCCAACTGCTCCAGGCACTGCGCGGCCTCGTAGCGGTACTGCAGCGACTGGCGGCCCAGCGGCCCCGACTCGGCGGCCAGTTCGTCCGCGAGCCGGCGCAGCTCCGGCAGGGCGCGGCGGTACTGGCCGTCCTCCATCAGCGTGGCCGCGTACTGCTTGCGCAGCATCCGCACCACCGGTGACTGCTCGCCGTGCTTCTCCGCGGCGGCCGGCAGCACGCCGCCCAGGATGTCGACCGCCTGCGTGATGCGTCCGGCGTCGAGCAGCCGCTTCACCTCGTCGACGGCCTCCGCGATGCCGTGGCCCGCGGGGGCCCCGGTCGCGCCCGGGGCGGGGGTGGGCTGCGAAG
>NZ_JARAVO010000218.1:0-16689 GCF_033792805.1 Streptomyces sp. PA03-1a | reverse complement strand
GTGCGGGGGGTGTCGTCGGCGGTCAGGGAGACCGCGAAGCGCTCGCGGCCCAGCACCGCCAGCACGATGTCCACGACCTCGCGCGGGGACGCCGAGACCAGGGCGATGGGGATCTCGTGCCGGGCGAGTTCGTCCAGCAGCTCCAGCGCGCCGGGGCGGGGCACCGTGCGGGCACGGACCCGCTCGGCGAACTCCCGGTGCAGGAGGGCGGCCAGTTCGTCGGCACCGGCCGCCGTCCCGGTCGTGGTGGCCAGGTGGGCGGCGGTGTGCTCGACGGCGCGGCCGAGGACCTCGGCCACGTCCGCGTCGCCGAGCACGTGCCCCAGCCCGGCGGCCACCTCGGCGACCGCCTCCCACCACAGCTCCTCGGTGTCGACGAGCGTGCCGTCCATGTCGAACAGGACGGCCTGGAGCGGGTGGTGCGGTGGGTGGGTCACGGGGCTCTCTTTCCTCGGGGGTGTGGGGGGATGGGAGGTGCGATCGGGGTCAGGCGGTGCGCGCGGTGACCAGGACGGGCCGGTCGGGCAGGGAGACGGTGACGGTCGCCCCCGGCGGGAGGGCGGCGGCGTCGGAGCCGGCCACGTCGGCCTTGACGGAGGCGCCGTCGGCCAGTTGCACGGTCACCCGGGTGACGGCGCCGAGGAAGGCGGTCGCCACGACGCGCGCGTCGCCGGCGGGGTCGGCGGTCAGGCGCACCGCCTCGGGACGGACGAGGACGTCCACTTCGGTGCCCGCGGGCACGTCGCCCTGGGCGGGGAGCCGCCGGCCGAGGACCTCGACGGTGCCGCCGTCGGTCAGCCGGCCCGGCAGGCGGCTGTTGGTGCCCACGAACTCGGCGACGAAGGCGGTGGCGGGGCGGTCGTACAGCTCGGCGGGGGCGGCGCACTGCTCCATCCGCCCGGCGTTCATGACGGCGACGCGGTCCGCCATGGACAGCGCCTCCTCCTGGTCGTGCGTCACGAACAACGTGGTGATGCCGAGTTCGAGCTGGAGACGGCGGATCTCCTCGCGCAGGTTGGTGCGCACCTTGGCGTCCAGCGCGCTCAGCGGCTCGTCCAGGAGCAGGACGCGCGGCCGCAGCGCCAGGGCGCGGGCGAGGGCCACGCGCTGCTGCTGACCGCCGGAGAGCTGGTGGGGGTAGCGGTCCCCGTGGTCCGGCAGGCCGACGAGTTCCAGCAGCTCCGCCGCGCGGGCGCGCCGTTCGTCGGTGCCGACCTTGCGCATGCGCAGCCCGAACGCGACGTTGTCGGCGGCGCTCAGGTGCGGGAAGAGGCTGTAGGACTGGAAGACCATGCCCGCGTCGCGGCGGTGCGCGGGGATCTTGGTGATGTCCTTGCCGTCGACCAGCACCTGACCGGAGTCGGGGTGCTCGAATCCGGCGAGCATCCGCAGCGCGGTGGTCTTCCCGCAGCCGGACGGGCCGAGCAGGGCGAGGAGTTCTCCGGGCCGGACGGTCAGGTCCAGTCCGTCGAGGGCGACCGTGGGCCCGAAGGCGCGGCGCAGCGCCCGGAACTCGACGGTGGCGCCGCCGGGCACGGTCGGCGCGGCGTCGGCCGGGGCGGGGACGGTGTCGGTCATGTCTCGGTCACTTCCGGGAGGCGGTACGTGAGGTCGGGCGGCGTCCGCCGACGGCGGCCAGGATGAGCAGCAGCATCCAGGTGACCAGCAGGCTGAGCACCGAGACGGCCACGGACAGCTGGGCCTGCGAGCCGCTGACCGTGACGATCCACACCGCGAAGGGCTGGAAGCCCAGCAGCTGGGCGACGGTGAACTCGCCGAGCACCAGGGCGAGGGTGAGGAAGGAGGCGTTGAGCAGCGCCCCGCGCAGGTTGGGCAGCACGACCCGGACCAGCGCGCGCGGCCAGTCGGCGCCGCAGGAGCGGGCCGCCTCGACCAGGGTGCGGACGTCCACCGCCCGCAGTCCGGCGTCCAGGGCCCGGTACACGAAGGGCAGCGCCATCACGACGTACGTGAGCACCAGGACGACCGGGAAGGACGGGTTCTGGATGGCCACGAAGGTCTGGAAGAGCGGCGTGGTGGCCAGGTGCTCGGGGCCCCAGCGCAGCACGTTGCTCACCCCGGCGACCAGCGCGATCGGCGGCACGACCAGCGGCAGCGAACAGACGACCTCGACCACCGGGCGCAGCCTGGGCGCGGACAGCCGCAGCGCGACCATGGCCGGCACCATCAGTAGCAGGACGACGGCGATGGTGGCGGCCCCGAGCTCCAGGGAGAGCAGCAGGCTGGAGGTGAAGCCCTCGGCGCCCAGGATCTGCCCGTACGCGTCGAAGGTGATGCCCTGGCCGGGGACGTCCACGGTGAAGATCACCGAGGCGGCCAGCGGCACCAGGAAGTAGAGGCCGGCACCGGCGAGGACGATGCCGCGCCAGGGCCGGATCCGGGTGCTCGTCAGACCAGCCATCGCGCGCTCCGTCGTTGCAGGGGCAGGTAGACCGCCATGACCAGGCCGGCGACGACGACCATGTCCAGGCTGAGGGCGAGGGCGACGTTCTCCTGCCCGACCAGGACGTTGCCGGAGATGGCGTCGGCGATCTGCAGGGTGATCAGCGGCACGGAGCTGCCGACCATCGCCGCGGCGGTGGCGTAGGCGGCGAAGGCGCTTCCGAAGAGCAGGACCAGGCCGCCGAGGAGCGAGGGGGCCAGCACGGGCAGGGCGACGTACCGCCAGTACTGCCCGTTGGTGGCGCCGTTGTTCTGGGCCGCCTCGCGCCACTGGACGCGCAGCCCCTCCAGCGCAGGGGTCACGGTGAGCACCATGAGCGGGATGAGGAAGTAGAGGTAGACGATGACCAGACCCCAGAAGCTGTAGAGGCTCCAGCCGTGGTCGGCGAGACCCAGGTGGCGGGTGAGGACGCCGGCGTTGCCCAGGGTCGCCACGAAGGCGAAGGCCAGCGGCACCCCGCCGAAGTTGGCGAGCACGCCGGAGGCCGTCAGCACGGCTTCACGCAGCGCGCGGAAGCGCGAGGTCACCACGGCCTGGGCGAGCAGCAGACCGAACACCGCGCCGATGGCGGCGGAGAGCCCGCACAGCTTCACGCTGCCCCACAGGGCGGTCAGGTAGGCGCCCTGCAGGGAGGTGGTCAGGTTGGCCGTGGTGTACGAGGTGGCCCCGGTCGCGGGGTCCTTGACGGTGAAGGCGCCGTTGAGCATGGCGACCGCGGGGGCCCCGAAACCGATCGCCACGAAGACGAGCAGCGGGACCACCGCGAGCCAGCCGGCCGAGCGCCGCCGCGCCGGGGCGGTGGCCCCGGCAGCGGCGGCGACGGGCGCCGCGGTGGCGGTCATCGGGTCGGTCATCCGGAGACGGCCTTGCCCCAGCCCTGGGCCAGCACTTCCTTGGCCTTGTTCTGCTGGGCGTCGGTCGGGAAGGACGGGGTGCCGCTGACCGCGGGGAGCTTGCCGGCGGCGGTCTTGTCGAGGGTGCCGGCCGTGTCCATGGCGGGCATCAGGACGGGGCGGGCGAAGCCGGCGAGCCACAGGTTCTGGCCCTCGGCGCTGTACAGGTACTCCTGCCACAGGCGGGCGGCCGCCGGGTGCGGGGCGTCCTTGTTGATCGCCTGCGCGTAGTACTGGGCGTACTCGCCGTCGCTCGGGACGGAGACCTTCCAGTCCACGCCCTTGCTGGCGAACTCCTCGGCGTAGCCGGCGTTGAGGTAGTCCCAGTCGATGCTGATCGGGGTCTCACCCTTCTCGACGGTGGCCGGGGTGGACTCGACGGGGTTGTAGTTGCCGTTCTTCTTCAGCTTGCCGAAGAAGTCGATGCCGGGCTGGATGTCGTCGAAGGAGCCGCCGTTGGCCAGCGCCGCCGCGTAGACGCCGCCGAAGGCCGAGCCCGACTTGGTCGGGTTGCCGTTGAGGGCGACCTGGCCCTTGTACTCGGGCTTGAGGAGGTCGGCGAAGGTGGTCGGGCAGTTCTTGACGCGCTTGGCGTCGCAGCCGATGGAGACGTAGCCGCCGTAGTCGTTGTACCAGCGGGCCTGGGCGTCCTTCTGGGCGGCCGGGATGTCGTCGTAGGAGGCGACCTTGTAGGGGGCGAACAGGCCCTGCTGGGCGCCGCTGATCGCGAAGGACGCGCCGAGGTCGAGGACGTCGGGGGCGCGGTCCTGGCCCTTGCGGGAGGTGACGGCGTTGATCTCGTCCTGGCTGGCGGCGTCCGGGGTCTCGTTCTGGATCTTGATGCCGTACTTCTTGGTGAAGCCGTCGATCAGCGCGCCGTAGTTCGCCCAGTCGCGGGGCAGGGCGATCGCGTTGAGCGTGCCCTCCTTCTTGGCGGCGGCGACCAGGGCGTCCATGCCGCCGAACTCCTCGGCGGAGGTCGCGGTGGCCGCGCTCTTGCCGTTCTTGCCGTCGGCGGCGGTCTGGGTGGTGGGGGCCGAGCCGCAGGCGCTGAGCGCCAGCGCGGTCACGGCGAGGCCGGCGGCGAGTACGGCCGCCTTCGGAAGGGACGCGGGCACGGAAGTCTCCTGGAGGGGAAGTCGGGTCCTGAGGGCCAGGGAGGTCGGGGCGGTTCAACTTGTCCGAACAAGTTGGCCTTCAGTAGGCCGTGCGTCAATGGCCTTTCCGTAAACGGCGGGAAAACCTCGGCAAGCCTGCAGAGGGCAGTCGTCCCGTTTCAGCCAAGGACCCCGGGAGCGGCCCCGGACGCCGGGAACCCCTGCGCGCGATCGGCGCGCGGCTCGTCTACGCTGAGCGATGTTGTGCGCAGACGGTGAATGAACGGAAGGGGGCGCGGTGGCGGCGCGGCACGAGGAGATCGCCGAGGAGCTCCGGCGGGCCATCGACGACGAGGAGTACACCGTCGGTGCCCTGCTCCCCCCGGAGACCGAACTGGCCGCCCGGTACGGCGTCTCCCGCGGCACGGTGCGCCAAGCCGTGGCCGCGCTGACCGCGGAGGGGCTGATCGGCTCCCGTCAGGGCGCCCGCCGCGTCGTGCTGGCCAGCCGGCGCAGCCAGAGCTTCGCGGAGCTGCGCAGCTTCGCCCAGTGGGCGCGGGCCATGGGGCGCGCCGCCTCGGGCACCGTGGTCCGCACCGAGACCCGTCCGGCCACCGCGGAGGACGCCACGCGCCTGCACCTGCGCACGGGCGCGGACGTGCTGTACGTGCTGCGGGTGCGCGGACTGGACGGTGAGCACGTCCTGGTGGAGCGCACGGTCTACGCCGACTGGATCGCCCCCGCGGTGCTGCGCATAGAGCCGGACTGCGAGTCGGTCACCCAGCGGCTGTACGACGACACGGGCCTGGTCTTCGCCTACGGGGAGCACCTGATCGACGCGGTCGCGGCCGGCACCCGGGACAGCGAACTGCTGGGCGTGCGGCGCGGGAGCCCGCTGCTGCGGGTGCGCCGGGTCACCACCACGCAGAAGGGCCGCCCGGTGGAGTGGTCGGACGACCGCTACCGCTCGGACGCCGTCAACTTCAGCATCCACAACTCGATCGGCTCCAACCCGCTGGCCCGCCAGGCCGGCCCCGGACTCAGGGAGCCGTACGCGGCACCGTGAGGGTCACCACCAGTCCGTGCGGCTCGTTCGGCGCATACGCGATGCTGCCGCCGCCCTGCGCCAGCAGCACCCGTGCGATGGACAGGCCGAGGCCCGAGCCTTCGACGTTCTGGTGACGCGGGCTGCGCCAGAAACGGTCGCCGATGCGGGCGAGTTCGTCCTCGGTGAGGCCCGGCCCGCCGTCGGCGACGGTCACGTCGATCGCGCCGGGGCGGCCGCGCAGTTCGGTGGTGACCCGCACGCGTTCACCGTCCGGGGTGAACTTCACGGCGTTGTCGATCACGGCGTCGAGGGCGCTGGACAGCGCCACCGGGTCGGCCCAGCCGGTCACGGCGGCGGCGCCCCCGTAGGAGAGCTCCACGCCGTCGCGCTCGGCGACCGGCCGCCACGCCTCCACGCGTTCCGCGGCGAGGGCGGCGATGTCGGTGAGGGCGAGGTTGGCCTCCGCGTGCTCGGCGGTGGCCAGGCCCAGCAGGTCGTCCAGGACCGAGGCGAGGCGCTTGCCCTCCTCCCGGACCGAGGCGATCTCCTCGTGCCCGTCGGGCAGTTCCAGGCCCAGCAGCTCGATCCGCAGCAGCAGCGCGGACAGCGGGTTGCGCAACTGGTGGGAGGCGTCGGCGACGAAGGCCCGCTGCTGGTCGAGGACCTCCTCGACGTTGTCGGCCATCTCGTTGAACGAGCGTGCCAGGCGCCGCAGTTCCGGCGGCCCCCCGGACACCGCCACGCGGGACTTCATCCGGCCGGTGGCGATGTCGTGGGTGACCCGGTCCAGCACCCGGACCGGGCGCAGCACCCAGCCGGTGAGCCGGAAGGCCGCCATGACGGCCACGATCATGGCGGCCAGTTCACCGGCCGCGAGCAGCAGCCAGCCGCGCAGGATGCGCGAGCGCATGGCACCGGTCGGCGAGTCGGTGAGCACCACCGCGACGACGTCGCCGTCCCGGACGACCGGGGAGGCGACCGGCAGCGAGCGGCGCTGCCAGGGCCAGATCTGCGTGGGGTCGTGGCTGCGCCGCCCGGCCAGGGCCTCGCTGTACGCGGTGAAGGCCTCGCCGCCGGTGGGCAGCTTCCAGCCGGCCGGGGCCGAGGAGATCGGCTTGCCGTCACGGTCGAAGACGCCGGCCCTGATGCGGTACACCTCCTGGTACTGCAGCAGTTCGGCCCGCAGCGTACTCTCCCGCTCGCCGCCGCCGTCGGTGCTGACGTACTGCGCGAGCGCGGCGAAGCGCGCGGTGTCGTCGATGCGGTCCACGACGACCCGCTGCTGCTGGGCGGCGGCCAGGCTGGCGGCGAGCGGGAAGCCGAGGGCCAGCAGCACACCGGCCATCAGCACGATGAGCAGCGGCAGCAGCCGGGCATGCACGGGAGGACGGCCTCCTAGCCGGCGGGCACGACGAGGCGGTAGCCGACCCCGCGCACGGTCTCGATCAGGGAGGGCAGACGCAGCTTGGAGCGCAGGGACGCCACGTGCACCTCAAGGGTGCGTCCGGTCCCCTCCCAACTCGTCCGCCACACCTCGCTGATGATCTGCTCGCGGCGGAAGACCACACCGGGCCGCTGCGCGAGCATCGCGAGCAGGTCGAACTCCTTGCGGGTGAGCGCGACCGGCTCGTCGTCGACGGTGACCTTGCGGGTGGCCAGCTCCACGCGGACCGGGCCCAGCCCGATGACGTCGGGAGCCTCCGCGCCCTCCGCCTCGGGCCCGGCGGGCGCCTCCTGCGCCTTGCGGCGGCAGACGGCGTGGATGCGGGCGAGCAGCTCACCGGTGTCGTACGGCTTCACCACGTAGTCGTCGGCGCCGAGGTTGAGGCCGTGGATGCGGGACCGCACGTCGGCCCGCGCGGTCACCATGATCACGGGGATGGCGGTGCGCAGCCGGATGCGGCTGCACACCTCGAACCCGTCCTGGTCGGGCAGGCCGAGGTCGAGCAGGACCACGTCGAAGCCGGGCCCGTGGTCGGGCAGCAGCGCGTGCAGCGCCTCCTCGCCGCTGCGGGCGTGGGTGACCTGCAGCCCGTGCTTGGCCAGCACGGCCGACAGCGCGGCGGCGACCCGGTGGTCGTCCTCCACGAGCAGCAGTCTCATCCGTTCACCTCCCGCGGTCCGGCCCTTCACGCCCCCGCAATCATGCTCTACCACCGAATACACGCCGATGGGCCACGTGCGCGTCAAGCGCAGCCCGCTCCCGCGGGGCGACTGTTACGGAGCCGGTACGCTGCACAACCGGCCGGGCTCACCCACAGTGCCGGATTTGTGCCAGCCAGTGACCGGATCGTGATGCTCAAGTTCCCCTCAGATGTGCTGACTCGGTTCGCCGAGCGTCAATAGGGTGATCGCCAAGGTCTGGTCAACCGACGAGGATGGAGCACACGCCGATGACCGAAGTGCCGGTGACCGAGGACGCCGTTCCGGCGCCCGACGACCTGGTCGTACTGAAGGACGTGAACAAGCACTTCGGCGCGCTGCACGTGCTCCAGGACATCAACCTCAGCATCGGCCGCGGCGAGGTCGTGGTCGTGATCGGCCCCTCGGGGTCGGGCAAGTCGACGCTGTGCCGGGCCGTCAACCGCCTGGAGACGATCGATTCGGGCGCGATCACGATCGACGGGAAGCCGCTGCCCCAGGAGGGCAGGGATCTGGCCCGGCTGCGCGCCGACGTCGGCATGGTCTTCCAGTCGTTCAACCTCTTCGCGCACAAGACGGTCCTGGAGAACGTCACGCTCGGCCAGGTCAAGGTGCGCAGGACCGCCAAGAAGGCCGCCGAGGAGCGGGCCCGTGCCCTGCTGGACCGGGTGGGCGTGGGCAGCCAGGCGGACAAGTACCCGGCACAGCTCTCCGGGGGCCAGCAGCAGCGCGTGGCGATCGCCCGGGCGCTGGCGATGGAGCCGAAGGTCATGCTCTTCGACGAGCCGACCTCGGCGCTCGACCCGGAGATGATCAACGAGGTGCTGGAGGTCATGCAGCAGCTCGCACGCGACGGGATGACGATGGTAGTCGTCACCCACGAGATGGGCTTCGCCCGGTCCGCCGCCAACCGCGTCGTCTTCATGGCGGACGGGCGGATCGTCGAGCAGGCGACGCCCGACCAGTTCTTCAGCAATCCCCGGAGCGACCGGGCCAAGGACTTCCTTTCGAAGATCCTTCACCACTGAGAGCGACACCGACGGTTCGCCGACCTAAGGATGATCACCATGAGGTTCCGTACCACTGCCGCCGCCGCTCTGGCCGTCCTGGCGCTGACCGCCACCGCCACCGCGTGCGGCAAGGAGGGCTCGCCCTCCTCCTCGAGCACCCCCGGCAAGGGCTCCAGCAGCGCGGCCGCCGCCGAACTGCCCACCTACACCGTCAAGACCGGTGTGGACCTGGCCGGCTCCAAGACCTGGGACCGGATCAAGAAGAACGGCAAGCTCGTCATCGGCGTCAAGGCCGACCAGCCGAACCTGGGTTACCAGGACCCCGGCAGCAAGAAGTACTCCGGCTTCGACATCGAGATCGCCAAGATGATCGCCGCCGACCTCGGCTTCGACGAGAGCAAGATCGAGTACAAGACGATCCAGTCGGCCAACCGCGAGACCGCCCTCTCCGGCGGCCAGGTCGACTACTACGTCGGCACGTACACCATCAACGACGAGCGCAAGAAGTCCGTCTCCTTCGCCGGCCCGTACTTCGTCGCGGGCCAGGACCTGCTGGTCAAGAAGGGCAGCGGCATCAAGAGCACGAGCGACCTCAAGGGCAAGAAGGTCTGCTCCGCGACCGGCTCGACCTCCATCCAGCGCATCAAGGAGGGCAACTACGGCGCCGAGCCCGTCGAGTACGACTCCTACTCGCTGTGCGTGCAGAACCTGGCCTCGGGCCAGGTCGACGCGGTGACCACCGACGACGCCATCCTCAAGGGCTACGCGGCCCAGGACCCGGCCAACCTCGAGGTCGTCGGCAAGCCGTTCTCCGAGGAGGCCTACGGCGTGGGCCTGCTCAAGGACGACAAGGTCCTGCAGGAGGCGATCACCAACGCGCTGAAGAACCACGAGGACAACGGCGACTGGAAGAAGGCGTACGACGCCACGCTCGGCAAGTCCGGCGTGAGCGCCGAGATCCCGCAGCTCCAGTCCTGAAGCGGGCGGGACCCGGCCTGACCCGGGTCCCGTCCCCCCTCCCCGGCACAGCCCGAGCCTGATGCGCCGGCGGCCAGGAGCGGCCGTCGGCGCACCCCCTTCGGAGAATCGATGAACGTACTGCTGGACAACTTCGCGCTCTTCCGCGAGGGGTTCCTCGGCACGGTCGAGCTGACCGCGCTCAGCGGGGCGATCGCCCTGGTGCTCGGGGTGATCATGGCCGCCTTCCGGGTGTCCCCGGTGCCGCCCCTGCGCGCCTTCGGCGCGGCGTGGGTGACCCTGCTGCGCAACACCCCGCTAACCCTGCTCTTCTTCATCGCGGTGCTGGTGCTGCCCCGGCTGGGGCTGAACACCTGGAGCTACTTCCGGCTCGCGGTGCTCGCCCTGAGCTGCTACACCTCGGCTTTCATCTGCGAGGCCGTGCGCTCGGGCATCAACACCGTCCCGCTCGGGCAGGCCGAGGCCGCCCGCAGCCTCGGGATGACCTTCACCCAGACCCTGCGGCTGATCATCCTGCCGCAGGCCACCCGGACCGTGCTGCCGCCCATCGGCAGCCTGCTGATCGCGCTCACCAAGAACTCCGCGATCGCCGGTGCCTTCAGCGTCACCGAGCTGTTCAGCGTGCAGAAGGCGCTCGGTGAGAAGGGCTACAGCGTCTTCGCGACCTTCATCTGGGTGGCGATCGCCTACCTGGTCCTCACCCTCCTCATCAGCGCGGTCTTCCGACTGCTCGAGAACCGGCTGGCGGTGGCCCGATGAGCACGAACGTCCTCTTCGACGCCCCCGGCCCCCGGGCCAGGATCCGCAACCGGGTCGTCGGCGCGGTCGCCGCCCTGGCGATCCTCGCCCTGCTGTGGTTCGTCTACCGGCGGCTCGACGAGTCGGGGCAGTTCGCCTCGTACCTCTGGGAGCCCTTCCAGTACACCGACATCCAGCAGCGCCTTGTCGACGGTCTGGTCTCCACGCTGAAGGCCTTCGCGCTCGCCGCGGTCTTCTCGCTGGTGCTGGGCGCGGCGCTGGCGGCCGGCCGGCTGTCGGACCACGCCCCGGTGCGGTGGGTGGCGACCGTCGTCGTGGAGTTCTTCCGCGCGATGCCGCTGCTCATCATGATCTTCGCGCTGTACGTGGGCCTCTTTACCGCCGCCCCGCTGTGGGCGCTGGTGATCGGCCTCACCCTCTACAACGGCTCGGTGCAGGCCGAGATCTTCCGGGCCGGCATCAACGCCGTACCCAAGGGGCAGCGCGAGGCCGCGTACGCGATCGGCCTGCGCAAGACGCAGGTCATGGTCTTCGTACTGATCCCGCAGGCGGTCCGGGCCATGCTGCCGTCGATCATCAGCCAGCTGGTGGTCACCCTGAAGGACACCTCACTCGGGTACATCATCACGTACGAGGAGCTGCTCTACATCGGCAACCTCATCGCGAAGAACAGCGCGGGCTTCCCCTTCATCCCGATGATCATCATCGTGGCGCCGATCTACATCCTGATGTGTCTGGCGCTCAGCTCGCTGGCCAACTGGATCGAGCGTCGCGGCCGCCGCAGCCGCAAGGGCGCGCCGCCGAAGTCCGGTGACATCAAGGCGGTGGAGGCCGCCGCGGAGTGACGGTGCGCCAGGCGCACCACCGCGCGACAGGTGTGGTCACTTGACGCACGCACGCGCAGTAGGTTGCATACGCAATGTGACTGCACAACTTCCCGGGACCGCACCGTGGACCCGGTGATCATCGCGGGGGCGGGTCCGGTCGGGCTCGCCCTCGCGCTCTGCCTGGCCCGGCACGACGTGCCGAGCATCGTCCTCGACGAGCACGACCACCCGCCCGCCCTCTCCGCGGAACGCACGGCCGTACTGAGCCCGGAGACCGCCGGGCTGCTGGTCCGGCTCGGCCACCGACGGCTCTACGAGTCCGGCGCCACCTGGGAGGCGTGGCGGACGCTGCGCCGACGGCAGGAGACCGTCCGGGTGGAGTTCGGCGACCGCGCGTCCGGCGGGCAGGGGCACTCCCCGCTGCACATCGGGCAGGAGCGCCTGGAGCACGGGTTGCGCGGGGCCCTCGCCGAGCAGGCGCTGGTGCGGATCGTCCCGGGGGCGCGCGTCGACTCCGTCGAGCAGGACGACCGCGGTGTCAGCGTCCGCACCAAGGGTGCCAACGCCACCTGGTGGCGCGGGAGTTACCTGATCGGCTGCGACGGCCCGCGGTCCACCGTGCGCAAGCTGCTGGGCGTGCGCTTCCCCGGCCGCACGGCCGTCGACCGGCACGCCGTCGCCGCACTGCGGGTCGCGCTGCCCGACGAGGGCGTGGCGCTGCTGCACCGTGAGCCGCCGGGGCCCGGCGCGGGACCGGAGGTGACGGCCCGTCCGCTGCCGGACGGGGTGTGGCGGCTGGACTGGCTGCTGCCCGCGCGCGGTGAGCCGCTCACCTCCGACGAGCTCGTCTCGCGGATCCGCGGCACCCTCTCGGCCTGGTGCGGAAGCGTTCCGTCGTACGAGCTGCTGGGCTCCGCCGAGTACCCGGTGCACCAGCGGCTGGCCCGGCGCTGGCGCGCCGGACGCGTCTTCCTGGCCGGGGACGCGGCGCACCTCATGGGCGCGCTGGGCGCGCAGGGGCTGGAGGAGGGCCTGCGCGACGCCGACAACCTCGCCTGGAAGCTCTCCCTGGCCTGGCACCACGGCGCCTCGGACACGCTGCTCGACAGCTACCAGGCCGAGCGGCGCGGCGCGGTGGGCGCCCGGCTGCGGGCCACCGACCAGGTGCTGCCGCTGCTGCGGGCCAGCGGTGTCTGGCACACGGTGCGACGCTCCGTGCTCTCCGGCTCCGCCCGGCGGTACGCCGAACTGCTCACCGACGGCCACCTCGGCCGGGGCCCGCTCGGCGCGCCGCCGGTCTACGCCCGCTCGCCGCTCGCGCTGCCCGCTCCCCGCGGGGCGGGCGCCGCGGCCTCGGCCTCCTCGGCTGCCGCGCCGTCGCCGCTGCTGGGGTCCTGTGCCACTCCCCCGGGCGGTGCGGTCGTCGACGTCCCGGTCACGGCGCTCGACGGCTCCGGAGCGCGCCTGTATGAGCGCCTCGGGCGTGACCTGCTGGTCGTCCTCGTCGCGCCGGGCACCGGTGTGTGGGAGAGCCGGCACTGGCTCACCGCGGGCCTGATGCCTCGGCTGGCCAAGGCGGTGGCGGCCCTGCCCACCCGGGCGGAGCTGCTCGTCACGGAGGCGTACCCGGGGTCGACGGCGCACAGCGTGCTGCTGATCCGCCCGGACGGCCACCTGGTGACCGTGATGACCGGCTGCCGCCCGACCGAGCTGTACGCCTACGCCGACCTCGCCCGCGGCGGCCCCCCGAGCCCCGTCCAGGACCGCGTCCCCCACTGACGGGGCGGGGCGCGGGCCCGGGCCCGGGAAGGCCGGTCCCCGGCTCCGCCCGCTGGACCTCCGGCGGAGCCGGGGTGAACCGCCGGGCCGGTCCGTTCGTCCGGGCCGGTCCGTTCGTCCGGGCCGATCCGGTCCGGTCCGGTCCGGTCCGGTCCGGTCAGCGGGCGAACTCGGTGGCGCGGGACTCACGGACGACGGTGATGCGGATCTGGCCGGGGTAGGTGAGCTCCTCCTCGATCTGCTTGGCCACGTCACGGGCGATGACCTGCGCCTGGATGTCGTCCACGTCCTCCGGGCGCACCATGACCCGGACCTCGCGTCCGGCCTGCATGGCGAAGACCTTGGCGACGCCCGTGTGCGCGGCGGCGATCTGCTCCAGTCGCTTGAGCCGGCGGACGTAGCTCTCCAGGGACTCGCGCCGCGCGCCGGGACGGCCCCCGGAGATGCCGTCGGCGGCCTGGGTGAGGACGGCCTCGACGGTGCGGGGGTCGACCTCGTTGTGGTGGGCCTCGATGGAGTGGACGACGTCCTCGGACTCGCCGTGCCGCCGCGCCAGGTCCGCGCCGATGAGGGCGTGGCTGCCCTCGACCTCGTGGGTGAGGGCCTTGCCGATGTCGTGCAGCAGCGTGCCGCGCTTCGTCACGGCCGGGTCGATGCCGAGTTCGGCGGCCATCATGCCCGCGATGTGCGCGGACTCCAGGAGGTGGCCGAGCACGTTCTGGCCGTAGGAGGTGCGGTAGCGCAGCCGCCCGAGCAGCGTGACCAGTTCGGGGTGCATGTCGGTGATGCCGATCTCGGTGAGCGCGTCCTCGCCGTGGCGCACGCAGAGCTGCTCGACCTCGACCTGCTTGCGCTCGTAGACCTCCTCGATGCGGTGCGGGTGGATGCGGCCGTCGGTGACGAGCGCGTCGAGGGTGAGCCGGGCGACCTCGCGGCGCACCGGGTCGAAGCAGGACAGCAGCACCGCCTCGGGGGTGTCGTCGATGATGAGGTTGACCCCGGTGACGGCCTCGAAGGCACGGATGTTGCGACCCTCGCGGCCGATGATCCGGCCCTTCATCTCGTCGCCCGGCAGTTGGAGCACCGAGACCACGGACTCGGCGGTCTGCTCGGTGGCCACGCGCTGGATGGCCCCGGCCACGATCCGCCGGGCGCGTTCCTCGCCGCGGTCGCGGGCCGCGCGCTCGATGTCGCGGGCGATCACCGCCGCCTCACGCTTGGCCTGTTGCTCGGCGGAGCGCACGAGGTCGGCACGGGCCTCGGTTGCGGTGTAAGCGGCGACGCGCTCCAGGACGTCGCGCCGCTCCTCCTCCAGCCGGTTGAGCTCGGCACGGCGGCGCTCCAGCTCCTCGCGTTCCTCGGCCAGTTCACGGCGACGCCGGTGCAGTTGCTCCGACTCGGCGTCGATGCGGGCCTCCCGGTCGGCGAGCCGCTGCTCACGCCGCTCCAAGTCGGCCCGGATCTCGCGGACTTCCTCCTTGGCGGTGGCCCGGATCTCCCGGGCCTCACGCTCGGCCGCCGCCCTGAGCTGTTCGCGTTCCGCGCGGAGCCGTCGGAGCAGCACCCCCGCGGTGACCGCGACGACCACGGTGACGGCCACGGCCACGGCCGTGAACACGGATTCGGTCCCCAGCGCGATGCCCATGGCACCAACTCCCGTATCTCTGAGGATGCGATCCCTCACCGGTTGTGAGGCTAAGTCGACTCAGAGGAACGGTCAAGGAACCTCAACGGAGGTTCAGTCGGGCAGGTAGTGCTCCAGCGACTCCGGGTCCTCACCCTCCTCCTCCAGAGCACGGCGGACCACCCTCAGGGCGAGCCCTTCCGCATACCCCTTGCGGGCGAGCATCCCGGCGAGCCGGCGGATCCGCTTCTCCTTCTCCAGGCCGCGGGTGGCCCGGAGCTTGCGGTCGACGAGGGCGCGGGCGGTCTCCTCCTCCTGCCCCGCGTCGAGCCGCCCCACGGCCTGGCCGATCGCCTCGGCGTCCACCCCCCGGGTGCGCAGCTCCTGGGCCAGGGCACGCCGGGCGAGGCCCCGGCCGTGGTGCCGGGACTCCACCCAGGCGTTGGCGAACGCCTGGTCGTCGATGAGCCCGACGTCCTCGAACCGCTCCAGCACGTGCTCCGCCGCGTCCTCCGGGATGTCCCGGCGGCGCATGGCGTCGGCGAGCTGCTTGCGGGTGCGCGGGGTCCCGGTGAGCAGGCGCAGGCAGAGCGCCCGCGCCTGCTCCACGGGGTCGAGCGGGCGCTCTTGCTCCGCCCTGGGCCCCTCCTGCCCTACGGCGGGCGAGGAGGGAGAGAAAGAGCCGCCACGATCCTTGTGCCCGGATACCACCGTCAGGCCTTGGCGGCCGCGGCCTTGGTCGCCTTGACGGCCTTGGGCGCCGGGACCGTCGCGCCGGCGTCCGCCTTCGCCGGGTCGGCCACCGCCGCGGGAGCGGCCGCGTCCTCACCGGGCTGCTCGCCCGAGGCCTCGGGCCGGACGCCGATGCCGAGCTTCTCCTTGATCTTCTTCTCGATCTCGTCGGCGAGGTCGGGGTTGTCGCGCAGGAAGTTGCGCGCGTTCTCCTTGCCCTGGCCGAGCTGGTCGCCCTCGTAGGTGTACCAGGCACCGGACTTGCGGATGAAGCCGTGGTCCACGCCCATGTCGATCAGGCCGCCCTCGCGGCTGATGCCCTGGCCGTAGAGGATGTCGAACTCGGCCTGCTTGAAGGGCGGCGCGACCTTGTTCTTGACGACCTTGACGCGGGTGCGGTTGCCGACCGCGTCGGTGCCGTCCTTGAGGGTCTCGATGCGGCGGATGTCCAGCCGCACGGAGGCGTAGAACTTCAGCGCGCGGCCACCGGTGGTGGTCTCCGGCGAGCCGAACATCACGCCGACCTTCTCGCGGAGCTGGTTGATGAAGATCGCGGTGGTCTTGGACTGGCTGAGCGCGCCGGTGATCTTGCGCAGCGCCTGGCTCATCAGACGGGCCTGCAGACCCACGTGCGAGTCACCCATCTCGCCCTCGATCTCGGCCCGCGGCACGAGGGCCGCCACGGAGTCGATCACGATGAGGTCCAGCGCGCCGGAACGGATCAGCATGTCGGTGATCTCGAGGGCCTGCTCACCGTTGTCCGGCTGGGACAGCAGCAGGGAGTCCACGTCCACACCGAGGCGCTTGGCGTAGTCGGGGTCGAGGGCGTGCTCGGCGTCCACGAAGGCGACCTTGCCGCCGGCCCGCTGGGCGTTGGCCACCGCGTGCAGGGTCAGGGTCGTCTTGCCGGAGGACTCCGGGCCGTAGACCTCCACCACGCGGCCGCGCGGGAGACCGCCGACGCCGAGGGCGACGTCCAGGGCGGTGGATCCCGTCGAGATGACCTCGATGGGCTCGTTCGGCCGGTCGCCGAGACGCATGACGGCGCCCTTGCCGAACTGCCGTTCAATCTGTGCGAGCGCGGCGTCGAGCGCCTTCTCGCGGTCGGTTCCTGCCATGGGTTCCACCCTGGGTGTCTGAGTCGTTCGCTTCACGTCCATGACGCTACTGCCTGCCACTGACAACGCGTCCCGACGCCGCCCCCGGCCTGTGGACAACCCACGGGAGTCCGTGAAAACCCTTGGGAAACCGGGTCCGGGACATCCATGAGAATGGATGTTCGATTTTCGTGTCAAGCGACTCCCGGACCTCGGTCGCCCCCGCCGCCCGCCCCGTC
>NZ_JARAVO010000217.1:0-16710 GCF_033792805.1 Streptomyces sp. PA03-1a | reverse complement strand
GGGGGACGGCCGAGCCCGGGGGTGCCGGCTCCAGCCGGAGGGTCGACTCGCCGATCCGCAGCAGCGTGCCGGCGGGGAAGGGGACCGCGCGCTCGCCCACGGGAGCGCCGTCGAGGGTGGTGCCGTTGGTGGAGCCGAGGTCGGCGACGGTGACCCGGCCCTCGCCGTCCACCGTGATGGCACAGTGCAGCCGTGAGACGTCGGGGTCGTCCAGCGGGACGTCCGCGTCCGCGGACCGGCCGACCCGGATCCGGCCGCCCTGCAGCAGGTGGACGCCGCCCGCGTCGGGCCCGCCGACGACGTGCAGCCGGGCGGCGGCCGTGGGGCGGCCGCCGTCGTGCCCGTCGGCGGGGGAGTGCAGCGACAGGACGGCGCCGTCGAGCAGGGGCGGCACGCCGAGGACGGCGGTGGCCGGGTCCAGGCGCTCGGCGCCCGCGTACAGCGGGGGCGTGGACTTGCCGGCCCGCGCGGGCTGGCCGGAGCCGCCCGAGCCGGACGCGAGGGCTCCGGCCACGGCACTCAGGGGAGTGCCCGCGGGCGCGGTGACCAGCACGTCGCAGGAGCGCGCCGCGCGGCCACCGCGCGGCCCGAGAACGGTCAGCCGGATCTGCATCTCCGTCCACGGTCCCTTCTGCCCGGATCCACCGCGGTGCGGGCCCCCGACCCCACCCCGCCGTGCCCGGGACGTCGACACGTACAAGAACGGACCGGCGGGCTCCCCTCGCCCGGCTGACCCAGCCGGCTCGGCGATGCGCGTTCCGCGACACGCATCCTCCCACCCGCCGCCGACAGCTCGCCGCCGGTGCCCACCTTTGCGATCTTGAATGGTCAGCATTGGGCGGAAAGGGCAACCAAACGACCGTACTCCGCGTCCTAACCCCACACCCGCCCCGTACCGGAACGCAGCCCCGCTCCCACGTGGCGGCACTACAGTGGGCGAAACAGGCCACGGACCAGGCCAAGATCCAGGGAGCGCGAACGTGCGGCCGGTAGGCAGCAAATACGAACTGGTGGAGCCGCTCGGGCGCGGAGCCACGGGCACCGTGTGGCGGTCGCAGGTACGGGACACCGGCGAGACCGTCGCGATCAAGGTGCTCAAGGAGGAGCTGGCGGGCGATCCCGACATCGTCATGCGCTTCCTCCGGGAGCGGTCGGTCCTGCTGAGGCTGCGCCACCCGCACATCGTCCGGGTCCGCGACCTGGTCGTGGAGGGTGAGCTGCTCGCCCTGGTGATGGATCTGGTCGAGGGCCCCGACCTCTACCGCTACCTGCGCGAGAACGGCCCGTTCTCGCCGGTCGGCGGCGCCCTGCTGACCGCCGCCGTGGCCGACGCGCTGGCCGCCAGCCACGCCGACGGCGTGGTGCACCGCGACCTCAAGCCCGCCAACGTCCTGCTCGCCACCGTCGCAGGCCCCGACGGCACCCAGCAGATGCACCCGATGCTGACCGACTTCGGCATCGCGCGGCTGGCGGACTCGCCCGGCGTCACCCGCACCCACGAGTTCGTCGGCACGCCCGCCTACATAGCGCCGGAGTCGGCCCAGGGCCGTCCGCAGACCTCCGCGGTGGACATCTACGGCGCCGGCATCCTCCTGTACGAACTGGTCACCGGCCGTCCGCCGTTCCGGGGCGAGAGCGCGCTCGAAGTGCTGCACCAGCACCTGAGCGAGGAGCCGCGCCGTCCCTCCACCGTGCCCGAACCGCTGTGGACGGTGATAGAGCGCTGCCTGCGCAAGGAGCCCGGCGAGCGGCCGAGCGCGGAGAACCTGGCGCGCGCCCTGCGCGTCGTCGCGGCGGGCGTGGGCGTGCACTCCTCCCCGGCGCAGTCCGAGGCGGCGCTCGGCGTCGCCGCGCTGCTCGCGCCGGACCCGGCCCCGGCCACCGTCCCGGACACCCCGCTCGTCCCGCCGGGCACCGCCGACCCCACCCAGGTGCTGCCGAACCGGTCGCCCGCAGGCGCGTACGACGCGTACGACCCCAATGCCGCCACCAGCGTCCTGCCCGCCTCGGCGGGGGGCGCCGCCGACGCGACCCGGGTGATCCCGGGCGGCTCGGCGCCGACCGCGTCCGGCGACGGCACCCGCGTGATGCCGCCGGTGCCGGACGGGCCGCCGGACTCCGGTGTCCCGCAGGGCCCGCATCCGTGGGAGTCGCAGCTCAACCGCGCCCGTGCGCGCGCCGAGCAGACCGAGATCCAGTACCTGGACCCGGAGCAGGACCCGCTGCGCCGCAGGCCGCGCCGGCAGCCCGCCCAGCAGCCGCAACAGCCGCAACAGCCGCAACAGCCTCCCCAGGCGTACCAGCAGCGGCCGCAGCAGCCCCCTCAGTACCGGCAGCCCTCGCAGCCCGCCTACGCCCCGCAGCCGCATCCGCAGCAGTACGGCCGGCAGTCGCAGCCCCAGCCGCAGCAGTACGCGCCGCGGCCGCAGCAGCCCGCGCCGCGCTACGAGCAGCCGCAGCACCAGCGGTACGAGCCGCAGCGCCCGCCCGCGCCCGAGCCGGCCCCCCGCCGCGAGCCGCGCCCCCGCAGCGCCAACCCGATGAAGATCCCGGGCCTGGGGTGCCTCAAGGGCTGCTTCACGATGATCGTCGTGCTGATCGTGATCTTCATGCTGGCCTGGTACCTCACCCCCCTGCAGGACTGGCTGAACACGGGCAAGGGCCTGTGGGACACCGTGACCGGCTGGATCAGCGAGGTGTGGAACTGGGTCTCCACCATCGGCGACACCGCCAACAGCGCCCCGGACGTCCCCGGCGGCAACCAGTAGCGGCGTGCGGCGGCGCCCCCCGGCCGGGGGCGCCGGCAACCGAGCGGGCAACTGAGCGGGCCGGGGCCGCGGATGACGTGGCGCCACCCGTGCGCGGGGCCCGGTTCCGTCAACGCCGAGCGGTACGGCGTCACCTCTCCGACTCGCCGATGTTGGTGATTTGTCGACTTCTGGAGGGTGATTTCTCCCGGAGAAGCCGCACTCACCCCTGACAGGTTCCCCCAACCGGCTCGCATCCGCGTAGCTTTGTCGCCAACACGACGGCACGTCGGAGGAGTCGGAGCAGCCTTGGGACGGAAGATCGGCAGCCGGTACACCGCGCACCAGGTGCTGGGGCGGGGTTCCGCCGGCACGGTGTGGCTGGGCGAGGGCCCCGAAGGCCCGGTCGCCATCAAGCTGCTGCGCGAGGACCTCGCCTCCGACCAGGACCTCGTCGGCCGCTTCGTGCAGGAGCGCACGGCCCTGCTGGCGCTCCACCACCCGCACATCGTCGGCATCCGCGACCTGGTGGTCGACGGTTCCGACCTCGCGCTCGTCATGGAACTCGTCCGCGGCACGGACCTGCGCTCCCGGCTGGAGCGCGAACGCAGGCTCACCCCCGAGGCGGCCGTGTCCATCACCGCGGACGTCGCGGACGGCCTGGCCGCGGCCCACGCCGCGGGCGTCGTCCACCGCGACGTCAAGCCGGAGAACGTCCTGCTGGACTCCGCCGCCCCGCCCGGACCGGGCGGGGCGCCTCCGGCGCTGCTCACCGACTTCGGCATCGCCCGGCTGGTCGACTCCCCGCGCCGCACCCGGGCCACCCGCATCATCGGCACCCCCGACTACCTGGCACCGGAGATCATCGAAGGTCTGCCGCCGCGTGCCTCCGTCGACATCTACGCCCTCGCCACCGTCCTGTACGAACTGCTCGCCGGCTTCACCCCGTTCGGCGGCGGTCACCCGGGCGCGGTGCTGCGCCGGCACGTCACCGAGTCCGTCGCGCCGCTGCCCGACCTGCCCGACGAGCTGTGGCAGTTGCTCTCCCAGTGCCTCGCCAAGGCCCCCGCCTCCCGGCTGACCGCGGCCGAGGTCGGCACGCGGCTGCGCGAGCTGCTGCCCGCGCTCGCCGGGCTGCCCCCGCTGGAGGTGGACGCGCCCGGCGACCACCACGGCGAGGATGCGTACGACCGGGAGCCCGGTTCCGTCGCCGAGCCGTACGACGCACGGGCCGGCCGCCCGCGCGGTGCCGTGCCCCTGGTCCGCGGCTCCGCACCCGACTCGACGCGCGACACGCACACCAGCATCAAGCTGCCCACCGCGGAGGAGCTGGCCGGCGGCGGGGCCGCCGCGATGCCCGGCCAGCGCGCCCGGCACCGTCACCGGGCCGTCCCCGACGCGCTCCAGCGCCGCCGCGTCAAGATCGGCGCCGCGGCGGCGGCCGCCCTGGTCGTCGGGCTCGGCGGCTGGGCGATCGCGGCCTCCGGCTCCGACGACGACGGCGGCTCCAACAGCCGGGAGGACAAGCCGTCCGGGCAGGCCTCGACCACCCCGACCGCCCCCACCGGCGCCGCCGCCTCCCCGCAGGGCGCGGTCAGCACCCCGGCGGGCACCGCCGAGGACGCCGCGCTGCGCTGGTCCGGCTACACGGCGCTGCCCCACTTCCCGGACCGCGACGTCCACCCCGTCGGCGGCCCCCGCGCGATCTCCGTCTCCGGTACGACGTACGTGTTCACCCGGGGCAGCGACAAGAACGTCTGGTACCTGGTCTCCGGCACCTGGCACCGGCTCACCGGGATAAGCGTCGCCGACGACCCCTCGGTCGTCTCCTCGCGCGCCGGGCAGCTGGACGTCTTCGCGCTCGGCACCGACCACAAGGTCTACCGCCGCACCCTCAGCGGCGGTGCGTGGGGCGACTGGTACCAGGTCGACCAGCCCGCGCGTTTCACCACGACCCCCGCCGCCGCGTCCTCCGCGCCCGGCCGGATCGACCTGGTCGGCTGCTCGGGCGGTGACCTCGTCACCTCCTCCTGGGTCGACGGCCGCTGGAACGCCTGGGCGCTGGTCCCCACCGCGGGCCGGGTCACCGCCGCCCCCGGACTGGTCTCGGCCGCGTCCGGCACCCTGGACGCCTTCGCCGTCCGCAAGGCCGACGGCGCCGTGCTGCGCCTGCCGTACGTGAACGGCGCCTGGCGCCCCTCCGAGATCGTCACGGGCCTGGACGCCACGGGCCGCCCCGAACCCGCCGTCTCCGGCGGCCAGCTCTTCGTCCTCGCCCCCGCCGACGACGGGGCCCTGGCCGCCGCCGTCTCCGACGGCGGCACGTGGACGCCGGTGCCGCTGTCCGCCAGCACCCCCTCCCACCCCGGTCTGACCACGGCGGACGACACCCTGACCCTGTACCTGCGCCGCGCCGACGGCACGCTCGCCCACGCGTCGGCCCCCGTCCCCGTCTGAGCGGCGCGGGACCTCCGCGCCGGTGGGCCGGGCCGCCCCGGCTCACCGGCGCGGCAATGCGCGGCGTGCCGGTACGCTGGGGGACGTGGCAGTCCTGGATGTATCCGAAGAGCTCAAGTCCCTCTCGTCGACCATGGCCTCGATCGAGGCCGTTCTGGACCTCGACAAGCTGAGGGCCGACATCGCCGTGCTCGAGGAGCAGGCGGCGGCCCCGTCGCTGTGGGACGACCCCGACGCGGCGCAGAAGATCACCAGCAAGCTGTCGCACCTGCAGGCCGAGGTCCGCAAGGCCGAGGCGCTGCGCGGCCGCATCGACGACCTGGGGGTGCTCTTCGAGCTCGCCGAGGCCGAGGACGACGCGGACACCCGTGCCGAGGCCGAGACCGAGCTGGAGTCGGTGCGCAAGGCGCTGGACGAGATGGAGGTCCGCACCCTCCTGTCCGGCGAGTACGACGCCCGTGAGGCGCTGGTCAACATCCGCGCCGAGGCCGGCGGTGTCGACGCCGCCGACTTCGCCGAGCAGCTGCAGCGGATGTACCTGCGCTGGTCCGAGCGGCACGGCTACGCGACCGAGATCTACGAGACCTCGTTCGCGGAAGAGGCCGGCATCAAGTCCACCACCTTCGTGGTGAAGGCGCCCTACGCCTACGGCACCCTCTCCGTCGAGCAGGGCACCCACCGCCTGGTGCGCATCTCGCCCTTCGACAACCAGGGCCGCCGCCAGACGTCCTTCGCGGGCGTCGAGGTGCTGCCCGTCGTCGAGCAGAGCGACCACGTCGAGATCGACGAGACCGAGCTGCGGATCGACGTCTACCGCGCCTCCGGCCCCGGCGGCCAGGGCGTCAACACCACCGACTCCGCGGTCCGGATCACCCACATCCCGACCGGCATCGTGGTCTCCTGCCAGAACGAGCGCTCGCAGATCCAGAACAAGGCCAGCGCGATGAACGTGCTGCAGGCCAAGCTGCTGGAGCGGCGCCGCCAGGAGGAGCAGGCCAAGATGGACGCCCTCAAGGGCGACGGCGGCAACTCCTGGGGCAACCAGATGCGTTCCTACGTCCTCCACCCGTACCAGATGGTCAAGGACCTGCGGACGGAGTACGAGGTCGGCAACCCCCAGGGCGTCCTCGACGGCGACATCGACGGCTTCCTCGAGGCGGGCATCCGCTGGCGCAAGCAACAGGAGCAGGGCGCCGGCGTCTGACGCGTCGTCAGCGTTCCGGACCTTCACGACTGCCGCCCGACGGGCGGCAGTCGTCGCGTTCCGGGGCAGCCGAGCCCGCACGGGGGCGTGCGCGGACGGCCCGCCAGGGTGCCGACGGTGCCACCCGCACCGTCGTCGGCGGCAGCGGATCGGTCACCCAGGGTCACGGCGACGCGAGCCGGCCGGGGTGCCGGCGCGACCTTCTTCGTCCGGGCGGTGCCGGTTTCCGCTCGATGCCGCGCCTGACCGGCTGGGGCCACCACGCGGCGCCGGGAAGGCCCGCGCCCGGACCCGGGGCCCCTGCGCGTCCACGGGAGGCCCGCAAACGCCACGGGGGCCCGCAGCGCCGATGCGCCGCGGGCCCCCGTGCTTGCTGTCTGTGTGCGCCGTGCTACACGGCGGCCTCGTGTACCACCCACGCCACCGCGAGCAGGGCGACCAGCAGGGCGATCAGTGCCGCCGGGGAGATGGCCGCGAAGGGGTTCTCCTGCTGCATGCGGGCGCGGTGGGCGCGGCAGACCGCGCAGCGGCCCTCGCTGACGGGGCCGGCGCAGTTGGCGCACACCAGTCGGTCGACTGTCATGCGGTGGCCTCCTCCCAGGCGGCCTGACGGCCGCTCCATGAACAACGCGCGACAGGGGCGGTACGTTCCCGAGCCCCCGACCACTGTGCCAGTTCCCGGGACGCTCGGCGCGCCCCGCGTGATTCCTGCGACTCCGAAGAGTGACGCATGTGGCCAATGCCTGCTTTGTCCCCCAGTGGTCGATGAATAAACCCGTCATCCCGGACCGCGGACTGCGCGGGCCGCGGCCATTCGCGTAAGGTCGCCTCCGATCCCCTGTATCCGGAGTGCGACCGTGATCCGATTCGACAACGTCACCAAGACCTACCCCCGGCAGAACCGTCCTGCACTTCGGGACGTGTCGCTGGAAATCGAGAAGGGTGAATTCGTCTTCCTGGTGGGCTCCTCCGGCTCCGGGAAGTCGACCTTCCTGCGGCTGATCCTGCGCGAGGAGCGGACGGACACCGGCATGGTGCACGTCCTCGGCAAGGACCTCGCGCGGCTGTCCAACTGGAAGGTGCCGCAGATGCGGCGCCAGTTGGGCACCGTCTTCCAGGACTTCCGCCTGCTGCCCAACAAGACGGTCGCGGAGAACGTGGCGTTCGCCCTCGAGGTGATCGGCAAGCCGCGCGGCACCATCCGCAAGACGGTCCCCGAGGTGCTCGACCTCGTCGGCCTCGGCGGCAAGGAGGACCGCATGCCGGGCGAGCTGTCCGGTGGTGAGCAGCAGCGCGTGGCGATCGCCCGGGCGTTCGTCAACCGCCCGATGCTGCTGATCGCGGACGAGCCCACGGGAAACCTCGACCCGCAGACCTCCGTGGGCATCATGCGGCTGCTGGACCGCATCAACCGGACCGGCACCACCGTGGTGATGGCCACCCACGACCAGAACATCGTCGACCAGATGCGCAAGCGCGTCATCGAGCTCGAGAAGGGGCGACTGGTCCGCGACCAGTCCCGCGGCGTCTACGGCTACCAGCACTGAGCCTGGGCCCCGCCCTGCACACCGCAGCCTTCTGAAAGGACAACATGCGCGCCCAGTTCGTGCTCTCGGAGATCGGCGTCGGTCTCCGGCGCAACCTCACCATGACCTTCGCGGTCATCGTCTCCGTGGCCCTCTCGCTCGCGCTCGCCGGCGGCTCGTGGCTCGCCCGCGAGCAGGTCGACTCGATGAAGGGCTACTGGTACGACAAGGTCCAGGTGTCGATCTTCCTCTGCAACAAGAACGACGCCAAGACCGACCCCAACTGCACCAAGGGCGCGGTCACCGAGGAGCAGAAGCAGGACATCGAGAAGCAGCTCAAGGCGCTGCCGCTCGTGGACAAGTACTTCCACGAGAGCGCGGAGGACGCCTACAAGCACTACAAGGAGCAGTTCTCCGACTCGCCGCTGGCCGACTCGCTCACCCCGGACCAGATGCAGGAGTCGTTCCGGGTCAAGCTCAAGGACCCGACGAAGTTCCAGGTGGTGGCGAGCGCCTTCCAGGGCCGTCCCGGCGTCCAGGAGGTGCAGGACCAGAAGGCCCTGCTGGACAACCTGTTCGGGCTGCTCAACGGCATGACGCTGGCCGCGCTGGTGGTGCTGGCGTTCATGCTCGCGGTGGCGATGATGCTGATCGTCAACACGGTGCGCGTGTCGGCCTTCAGCCGCCGCCGGGAGACCGGGATCATGCGGCTGGTCGGCGCGTCCAGCTTCTACATCCAGATGCCGTTCATCATGGAGGCCGCGTTCGCCGGTCTGGTCGGCGGTGGCCTGGCCTGTCTGATGCTCCTCGTGGGCCGCTACTTCCTGATCGACCACGGCCTTTCGCTGCAGACCAAGGTGCCGCTGATCAACTTCCTCGGCTGGGGCGAGGTGGCGCAGGTGCTGCCGCTGGTGCTGGTGGTG
Organism: Streptomyces sp. PA03-1a; assembly: GCF_033792805.1. Classification (NCBI taxonomy): domain Bacteria; kingdom Bacillati; phylum Actinomycetota; class Actinomycetes; order Kitasatosporales; family Streptomycetaceae; genus Streptomyces; species Streptomyces sp. PA03-1a. The sequence continues at coordinate 7,853 of NZ_JARAVO010000217.1, read as the reverse complement.
GGCATGCTGATGCCCGCGCTGGCGGCCCTGATCGCGCTGCGCAAATACCTCAAGGTCTGATCCGCGCCAAGGGCGCTGTACGGCCGACCTTCCGTACAGCGCCCGCTTCTCGCCTAGACTGCCCGACGTGCTGAGCCCACGTCCGCCCGGGAGACCACGCCGCCTGCGCCGTGCCGCGGCGCTGACGCTGGTCTTCGGCGCGGTCCTGGCGACGGGTGCCGCGGCGGGTTCCTTCGGGGACCTCGGTGGGGAGCGGCGGACGCCGCCGCACTCCCGCATCCCGGCCGGCACCGTCGCCGACACCGACGAGATCGCCGAGGCGATCGCGGAGGGCAAGGTCGGCCCGCAGGCCGCGCAGGCCCTGGTCAGCCGTAGCGGCGACCGCTGGTCCTCCTTCTACACGGCCCAGGAGTACGAGGGTTTCCAGCAATCCCTGGACGGCCGGTACGTGGGCGTCGGCCTGTGGGTGCGACGCACCGAGGACGGCCGCATCGGCATCGACCGCGTCCAGTCCGGCAGCCCCGCCGCCCGGGCCGGGGTGCTCGCCGGGGACCGGCTGATGAGCATCGACGGCACGGAGGTCACCGGCCGCCCCGTCACCGAGGTCGTCGCCCGGTTGCGCGGTTCCGACGCGGCCGGCACCGCCGTGGCCCTGGGCCTGCGGCGCGGCGCGCGCTCCTGGGTGGTCTCCCCGCGGCGCGCCCTGCTGCCCACGGAGTCCGTACGGGTCCGGCACGTCCCCGGCGGCGTCAGCGTCGTCAAGGTGGACGCCTTCACCAAGGGTGTCGCCGGGCAGGTCCGCGGCGCCCTGGCCGGCCGGCCGGGAAACAAGGGCATAGTCCTGGACCTGCGCGGCAACTCCGGCGGCCTGGTCACCGAGGCCGTCGGTGTGGCCTCCGCGTTCCTGGACGGCGGCCTGGTCGCCACGTACGACGTCCACGGCAGGCAGCAGGCGCTCTACGCGGCCGACGCCGGCGACACCGACACCCCGCTCGTCGTGCTCGTGGACGGCGGCACGATGAGTGCGGCCGAACTGCTCGCCGGCGCCCTGCAGGACCGCGGCCGTGCCGTCGTCGTGGGCTCCCGCACCTTCGGAAAGGGCTCGGTGCAGATGCCCAGCCGGCTGTCGGACGGCTCGGTCGCCGAGCTCACCGTCGGCCACTACCGGCTGCCCGCGGGCCGCCGGGTGGACGGCCGCGGGGTGGAGCCCGACCTGAAGGTCACCGGTGGCGCGGACGCCGAGTCCGAGGCCCTCCAGGTGCTGGACGGTCTGGGCACGCCGGTCCGCTGACCGGCGCGCAAACCGGTACCCCCCGGCCCCGCCGAGGTGCGAGAATGGCCGCGCTATGGCAAAGGAAACGGGTCGCAAGCTGATCGCGCAGAACAAGAAGGCGCGGCACGACTACCACATCCTCGACACCTACGAGGCGGGCCTGGTGCTCACCGGCACCGAGGTGAAGTCGCTGCGCCAGGGACGCGCTTCCCTGGTCGACGGCTTCGGCCAGCTCGACGGGGGCGAGGCGTGGCTGCACAACGTGCACATCCCCGAGTACACCCAGGGGACGTGGACGAACCACTCGGCGCGGCGCAAGCGCAAGCTGCTGCTGCACCGGGAGGAGATCGAGAAGCTCTTCCAGAAGTCCCAGGAGACCGGTCACACGATCGTGCCGCTCTCCCTGTACTTCAAGGACGGCCGGGCGAAGGTCGAGATCGCGCTGGCCAAGGGCAAGAAGGACTACGACAAGCGGCAGACCCTGCGCGAGAAGCAGGACCGCCGCGAGGCCGACCGGGCCATCTCGGCGGCGCGCCGCCGGCAGCGGGGCGACTGACCCCCGGGAAATGCGCTGGCCTCCATGTACGTCGGTCACGTACGATGGCGTCAGCACCACCGGGCCCTGACGGCCCGGTGAGCAGTTTGAAAAATCAACATGGGGATGATCGGTTTCGACTGGGGATGTCGAAGCAGGGGAAGCGAGCCGAGAAAGCGGCAATGATCTCGTAAACCATATGCCGAAAACAATAATCGCCACTTCTAAGCGCGATTCCTCCGCCTTCGCTCTCGCTGCCTAATTAGCAGCTAGCGAAGACTCCGCGGAGTGTCAGCCCGGGGCTGTTCCCGACCCGGATCCTGGCATCAGCTAGGGGACTAAACCACTGAGTCCGGCCACGGGGCTCGGTGGGAAACCAAACAGTGGCTGGGCCCGTCGGCGGCTTGTCCGCGTGACTGCCGGGGCCGAGAAAAGCACAGCGGACTGCGCTCGGAGAAGCCCTGATTCTGCACCACAGGACGCGGGTTCGATTCCCGCCATCTCCACTGACCCAACGGAAGGCGATGCCTGCCGCGCACTGCGCGGCAGGCATCGCCTTCCGTCGTTTCCGGGGGCCCGTCGCCTCGCCGCACGGCGCCGCGCCCGGCTGTGGCCCTGGCCGCGCAGGCGCGGGGCGGTACGTACGGCGGCGGCCGGCGGCTGACGGCCGGTACGTCAGGCCCGGCGCCGGGCCGTCCGCAGGGAGGCCGCCGCGACCAGCGCCGCGGTGGCCGCGGCGACCGCCGGTATCGCGTACGCGGGGACCGCACCCCGGTGCTCCGCGACCGACCCCGCGGCGAAGGAGCCCGCGGCGATGCCGCCCAGGAGGGCCGTGACGGCCAGCGTCATGCCCTCGTTGAGGCGGCCCGGCGGCACCCGGCGCTGGATCAGGGCCATGCCGTTGATCATCGTGGGCGCGGTGGCCATGCCCGCCAGCAGCAGCGCGGGGGCCAGCAGCCACAGGCCGCCGAGGGCCGCCGCGGGCAGCGGGCCGAGCATGAGAGCGGCCATCAGGGCGACGCTCGCGGCGAAGCGGCCCTCCGCGCCGCCACGGGGCCGGCGCAGCCCGTACAGCAGGCCCGCCGCGCACGAACCCGCCGCCTGGAGGGCGAGCACCGCCCCGGCGGCGCCACGGTGCCCCTGGGCGTCGGCGAAGGCGATCGTGGTGACCTCCAGGGCGCCGAAGACGGCCCCCGTCGCCAGGAACGTCAGCAGTACGGCCGGTACCGCGGCCCGCCCGGCCCCCGCCCCCGGTCCGGCGGCGGCCCGCGGCACCGGCGGCGGTTCGGTGCCGCGCTGCGCGGCGAAGATCAGGATGCCGCCGAAGAGCAGCAGCGCCCCCGTCAGCGTGCCGGCCTCGGGGAACAGCGAGGTGCACAGGAAGGCCGCGAGGACCGGGCCGAGCATGAAGCAGACCTCGTCCGCGGCCTGCTCGAAGGAGTTGGCGACGTGCCGGCCCCGCTCGTCGTCCCGGTACAGGTGCGCCCAGCGCGCCCGCGCCATGCCTCCGGTGTTCGGCGTCGTCGCGGTGGCGGCGTACGCGGCGAACAGGGTCCAGGCCGGGGCGTGCAGCCGTACGCACACCACCAGCGCGAGCGAGCCCAGCGCGGCGAGCCCCGCGGCCGGCACGGCCACCCGGGCCTGGCCGTGCCGGTCGGTCAGGCGCGCGGTCCAGGGGGCCACCACGGCCGTCGCGGCGAGTCCGGTGGCGGTGACCGCCCCGGCCAGCGCGTACGAGCCGTAGCCGGCCGCGATCATGACGACCGCGCTGACGCCGAACATCCCCATCGGGAGCCGGGCCAGGAGGTTCCCGGTGGTGAAGGCCCGGGTGCCGGGCAGGGCGAAGAGCCGCCGGTAGGGGGCGGTGAAGGCGGGCGCGGTCATGCGACCACCCTCCCGGCGCGCCCCCGGTGCGGTCCAACACCTGATCAGCGCCCATTGACGCGTTCCCGTTGTCAATCGCGGACGTGTTCAATGGGCGGATGCCGCACGCCATCGAACCGCGCCTGCTGAGGGCCTTCACCGCCGTCGCGGAGGAGCTGCACTTCACCCAGGCCGCCGCCCGCCTCCACGTCGCCCAGCAGGCGCTGAGCCGGGACGTCCGGCGCCTGGAGCGGGAACTGAGGGCCGAGCTGTTCGTGCGGACGACCCGCTCGGTGCGGCTGACCGCCGAGGGGGAGCGGCTGCTGCCGTACGCCCGGCGCGTGCTCGCCGCCCACGACGAACTGGCCGCCGCCTTCGCGCCCACCGGCCGTCCGCTGCTCGTCGACATCGGCGCGCCGGTGGGCACCGGCCACCGGGTGCTGGCCGCCGCTCGCGCCGCCGCGCCCGAACTCGAGCTCACCGCGCGCTTCCACAGCGGGCTCACCGGCGCCGCCGCCGGGATCCTCGCCGGCCGCCTGGACGTCTCCTTCGGCCGCGCGGCGGGCCTGGCCCCCGCCGTGCTGGACCGGCTGGAGCACCTGCCGGTCCGCTACGAGCGGATGGCGGTGCTGCTCCCCGCCGGCCACCGGCTGGCCCCGCTCGCCGAGGTGCCGCTCGACCGACTCGCCGGGGAGTCGCTCTACGCCGCCGCCGGGAACCCGGACACCGCCGAGTGGACGGACCTGGCCCAGCGCCTGTTCCGGGGCCGGGGCATCGCCGTCGCCGCGCCCTTCCCCGCCATCGACGGTCCGGAGGAGTTCGTCCGTCTGGTGCGCAAGCACCGCTGGCCCGTCCTGGCCAGCACCGAGTTCATCGACCTGCCCGGCTTCGTCCTGCGCCCGCTCACCGGCCCCGTACCGCTCGCCCCCGTCTCCATGGTGTGGCGGCGCGGACTGCGCCACCCCGCACTGGACGCCCTGCTCTGCGCCGCGCGCCGGCTCGCCGCGGAGGACGACTGGCTCACCGTGCCGGACGGCGCCTGGCTGCCGGAGCCGGACGCCCGCGTGATGGCGCCCCCGGCGCTCACACCGGGCCCGCGCACCGGGTGAGAGCAAGGTTGCGTGGCGGTCACCTCAGGCCATCGGGAGGAAACGCGCCGTTCCTACCGTCGTGGGCATCACCCGACGAGCGACATCAGGGCCTGGAGGCGTCATGACTGCCGCGAGCACCACCGCACGCAAGGGCGGCCGCTGGATCGAACGGTGGGACCCCGAGGACGAGGGGTCCTGGGAGAACGGCGGCCGGCGCGTCGCCCACCGGAACCTGCTCTTCTCCGTCCTGTCCGAGCACGTCGGCTTCTCCGTCTGGACGCTCTGGTCGGTCATGGTGCTCTTCATGGGCCCGGAGTACGGCATCGACCCCGCCGGGAAGTTCTTCCTGGTCGCCATGGCCACGGCGGTCGGCGCCCTGGTCCGCGTCCCGTACACCTTCGCCGTCGCGCGCTTCGGCGGCCGCAACTGGACCGTCGTCAGCGCGCTCATGCTGCTGCTGCCGACGATCGCCGCCGCCGTCGTCATGGAGCCCGGCACCTCCTACGGCACCTTCCTCGCCGTCGCCGCGCTGACCGGGGTCGGGGGCGGCAACTTCGCCTCCTCCATGACCAACATCAACTCCTTCTTCCCGCTCCGGAAGAAGGGCTGGGCCCTCGGCCTCAACGCGGGCGGCGGCAACATCGGCGTGCCGGTCGTCCAACTGGTCGGCCTGCTGGTCATCGGCACGGCAGGCGCCGGCCACCCCCGGCTGCTGCTGGCCGTCTACATCCCGCTCATCGTGGTCGCCGCCACGCTCGCGGCCCTGTACATGGACAACCTCGCGCCCGTGCGGAACGACACCGGCGCGGCCGCCCTGGCGGTGAAGGACGGCCACACCTGGATCATGTCCTTCCTCTACATCGGCACCTTCGGGTCGTTCATCGGCTACAGCTTCGCCTTCGGGCTCGTCCTGCAGAACCAGTTCGCCCGCACCCCGCTGCAGGCCGCGTCCGTCACCTTCGTCGGCCCGCTGCTCGGCTCGCTGGTCCGCCCGGTCGGCGGACGGCTCGCGGACCGCTTCGGCGGCGCGCGGATCACCCTGTGGAACTTCCTGGCGATGGCCGCCGCCACCGCCGTGATCGTCCTCGCCTCGGCGCAGAAGTCCCTGGCGCTGTTCTCCGGCGCCTTCGTCGCCCTGTTCATCCTGACCGGCCTCGGCAACGGCTCGACGTACAAGATGATCCCGGGCATCTACGCCGCCAAGGCCGCCGCCAAGGGCCTGACCGGCGAAGCCGCGGCCTCCTACGGACGCCGGCTGTCCGGCGCCGCGATGGGCCTGATCGGTGCCGTCGGCGCGCTCGGCGGCCTCGGCATCAACCTCGCCTTCCGGCAGTCCTTCCTCACCCGGGGCACCGGCACCCCGGCCTTCGTCACCTTCCTGGCCGTCTACGCGGTCTGCTTCGCGGTCACCTGGGCCGTATACCTGCGCAGGCCCGCACCGGCCCCCGCCCCGGCGGCCGGGCCCGGTGCCGGGGCCGAGCCGGAGGCGCGGCTGTCCTACGCGCAGGTGTAGCCCCGGCGAACTGCGTAACAACGGGGAAATGCCGGTGAACCCGGACCGTCACCGGGGCTTGGAACCATGCGCGCAACGGGGCGCACGACTCCGGGACCCGGGACGGTCCCGGCCTCCGTTGCACGTGTACCTCCGGCGGAGCGAGGCAGAGCCATGCAAGTGCGACACCCAGACGTCCTCCCCTTGGCGGGCTTCACGGTCGGCGTCACCGCGGCCCGCCGCGCCGACGAACTGTGCGCCCTGCTCGAACGGCGCGGCGCCGTCGTGATGCGGGCCCCCGCGCTGCGGATCGTCCCGCTGCCGGACGACACCGAACTGCTCGCCGCGACCAAGGGGTTGCTCGACCGCGGCCCCGACGTGGTGGTGGCCACCACCGCGATCGGCTTCCGCGGCTGGATCGAGGCCGCCGACGGCTGGGGGCTCGGCGAGCCCCTGCTGGAACGGCTGCGCCACGTCGAACTGCTCGCCCGCGGCCCCAAGGTGCGCGGCGCGATCCGCGCGGCCGGGCTCAGGGAGTCCTGGTCGCCGGCGTCCGAGTCGATGGCGGAGGTCCTCGACCGCCTGCTGGACGAGGGCGTCGACGGCCGGCGCGTCGCCGTCCAGCTGCACGGGGAACCGGTGCCCGGCTTCAGCGAGGCACTGCGCGCGGCCGGCGCGGAGGTCGTGGGCGTCCCCGTCTACCGCTGGATGCCGCCGGAGGACCTGGGCCCGGTCGACCGGCTCATCGACGCGGCCGTCGCCCGCGGACTGGACGCGGTCGCCTTCACCAGCGCCCCCGCGGCGGCCTCCCTGCTGGACCGGGCCGACCGCCGGGGCCTGCGCGGCGAACTCCTCGACGCCCTGCGCCACGACATCCTCCCGGCCTGCGTGGGCCCCGTCACGGCGCTGCCCCTGCAGGCCCACGAGGTGCCCACCGCCCAGCCCGAACGCTTCCGTCTCGGGCCGCTCGTCCAACTGCTCGCCGCAGAGCTCCCGGGGCGGGTGCGTCCCCTCCCCGTCGCCGGACGGCGCCTGGAGATCCGCGGCCACGCGGTCGTCGTCGACGGCGAGCTGCGCCCCGTCCCCCCGGCCGGGATGGCCCTGCTCCGCGCCCTCGCCCGGCGCCCCGGGTGGGTCGTCTCCCGGGCCGACCTGCTCCGGGTGCTGCCGGGGGCGGGGCGCGACGAGCACGCCGTCGAGACGGCGATGGCGCGGTTGCGGGCGGCGCTGGGGGTGCCGAAGCTCATCCAGACGGTGGTCAAGCGGGGGTACCGGCTTGCGCTGGATCCGGCGGCGGACGCCAAGTACGCCTCCGCGTGACCCGGGGTCGTGGGTGCGGCCGGTTGTTTGGGTGCGGGTTGTCTGCGCCTGCGGCGGGCGTCCACCCGCCCGCCCGCCCGCCCCCGGCCGAAGGCTGGGGGAGACGAGCGGCGGACCCGGGCGCCGAACGATGTGGACGTAAACCGCGAGCGCTGTGGGGGTCCCCCCGGCCGAAGGCTGGGGGAGTGCGCCGGGCCCCGACCCCAACCCAACAGAGCGCAGGCCCGCACTGACCGCGCCGGATGGGGGTCCCCCCCGGCCGAAGGCTGGGGGAGGGCG
>NZ_JARAVO010000216.1:0-16860 GCF_033792805.1 Streptomyces sp. PA03-1a | reverse complement strand
CGCCCCGACGCTCCCGGAGCCGCTGCGCGGTCCCGCGTTCGGCTCGTACGCGCCCGACGAGGTCGGCTGGCTGCTGAAGGACCTCTCCGACGTCGAGCTGGAGGCGCCGACCGAGGAGCGCGAGGAGGCGATCCAGAGCGGCGGGGCGCACTACGCGGAGTCGCTGCCCGTGGAGTACCAGCCCAGCGCGGAGTACCAGGAGCTGTTCCGGACCGCGCTGGCGGAATCTGCGGGCCGGATCGCCCGCGCCGTCGGCGCCGTCACCGAACTGGTGCTCGCCGAACGCGGGCCGGAGGCCGTGCTGGTGTCGCTGGCCCGCGCGGGCACCCCGGTCGGCGTGCTGATGCGCCGCTGGGCCCGGCACGCGCACGGCCTGGACCTGCCGCACTACGCCGTGTCCATCGTCCGCGGCCGGGGCATCGACACCACCGCCCTGCGCTGGCTGGCGGAGCACCACGACCCCGCGCGGGCGGTGTTCGTGGACGGCTGGACGGGCAAGGGCGCCATCACCCGCGAACTGGCCGACGCGGTGGCCCCGTACGGGGGCTTCGACCCGGAGATCGCGGTGCTCGCCGACCCCGGGTCGTGCGTCCGCACCTTCGGCACCCGCGACGACTTCCTCATCCCGTCCGCGTGCCTGAACTCCACGGTCTCCGGTCTGGTGTCGCGCACCGTGCTGCGCGCCGACCTGATCGGCCCGGACGAGTTCCACGGCGCGAAGTTCTACCGCGAGCTGGCCGGCTCGGACGTCTCCGGCCTCTTCCTGGACGCGATCACGGCACGCTTCGCCGCCGTGGCCGACGACGTCGCCGCGGACGTCAAGGAGCTGCAGTCCGCCGACCGTGCTCCCACCTGGGAGGGCTGGGCCGCGGTCGAGCGGATCAGCGAGGAGTACGGCATCGGGGACGTCAACCTGGTCAAGCCCGGCGTCGGCGAGACGACCCGGGTGCTGCTGCGCCGCGTGCCGTGGCGGGTGCTCGCCCGGCGCGGCGCGGGACAGGACCTGGCGCACATCCGGCTGCTCGCCGAGCAGCGCGGCGTCCCGGTGGAGGAGGTGGACGACCTGCCCTACTCGTGCGTCGGGCTGATCCACCCGCGCTTCACCCGGGGCGCGACCGGCACGGACGGCAAGGCGGTGGAGGCCAAGTGAAGCAGCGCCCGGAGATCGTGAAGTCCCTCGTCGCGAGCGACCTGGACCGCACCCTCATCTACTCGCCGTCGGCCCTGGCCCTGTCCGTGGCCGACGAGGAGGCGCCGCGGCTGCTCTGCGTCGAGGTGCACGAGGGCCGGCCGCTGTCGTTCATGACCGAAGCCGCCGCCGTGCTGATCCAGCGGCTCGCGGCCGCCGCCGAGTTCGTCCCGGCGACGACCCGCACCCGCAAGCAGTACCGGCGCATCAACCTCCCCGGCCCGGTGCCCCGGTACGCGATCTGTGCCAACGGCGGGCACATCCTGGTCAAGGGCCACACCGACCACGACTGGAACGCCGAGATGCGCCGCCGCCTCGCCGAGGGGTGCGCGCCGCTCGAGGAGGTCCGCGAGTTCATGGCGCGCACCGCCGACGAGTCCTGGCTGCGCAAGGAGCGCGTCGCCGAGGACCTGTTCGTGTACCTGGTCGTGGAGCGGTCGCTGCTGCCCGAGCGCTGGGTGAAGGACCTCGCCGAGTGGGCCGAGGAGCGCGGCTGGACCGTCTCGCTGCAGGGCCGCAAGATCTACGCCGTGCCCAAGCCGCTCACCAAGTCCGCGGCCCTGGCCGAGGTCGTCCGCCGCACCGGCGCCGACCACGTGCTCGCCGCGGGCGACTCCCTCCTCGACGCGGAACTGCTGCTCGCCGCCCACACCGGCTGGCGCCCCGGCCACGGCGAACTCGCCGACACCGGCTGGGGCGCGCCCCACGTCGACGCGCTGGCCCTGCCGGGCGTCGCGGCGGGGGAGGAGATCCTGCGCCGGATGCTCAGCGTGGCGCGCCGCTGACCCCGCCGGTCCGCACCACCCGTGTGCACGCGCTGCGCGTCGCCTCGACGCGCAGCGCGTTCGGCCGTTCGCTGGCCTCGATGAAGGCCCGGGCCTCCGCCTCCGTGCGACCGCCCGTCACATGGCGGGCCAGCAGACGGTCCTCACGCACCTCGGGGTCGGCCTCGACGAACCACAGCTCGTCCAGCAGGTCCCTGACCTCGTGCCAGCCGGCGCCGTCGTCGGCCAGGTAGTTCCCCTCCGTCACCACCAGCCGCGTCTGCGGGAGTACGGCGATCCCCGCCGCGACCGGCTCGTCGAGGTCCCGGTCGAAGTCCGGCGCGTAGACGGCGTGGCCCTGCCACGAGCGCAGCCGCCGCAGCAGGTGGACGTAGCCGTCCACGTCGAAGGTCTCCGGCGCGCCCTTGCGGCCGCGCAGCCCGAGCCGGTCCAGTTGGGCGTTGGAGAGGTGGAAGCCGTCCATCGGCACGTACGCCGCCGTACCCGCGCCGAGCCGCGCGTCGACCCCCTCCACCAGCGAACGGGCCAGGGTCGACTTGCCCGCCGCGGGCGCGCCCGCCAACCCCAGGAGCACCCGCCTGCCTGGCATGCTGGGCACCAGGGCGAGGACGTCATCCACGTACATGCCGCCACCTTAAGGAGCAGCCGTGCCCGAGACCAAGAACCCGCAGCTCACGCCCGAACTGTACGCGTATGTCCTCGAGCACAATCCGCCCCTGGACCCGGTCCAGGAGGAACTGGTCGAGATCACGCACACCCGCTTCGGCGACGCGGCGGGCATGCAGTCGGCGCGCGAGCAGGGTCCGCTGCTGGCCTTCCTGGTGCGGCTGACCGGGGCCCGGCAGGTCGTGGAGGTCGGCACCTTCACCGGCTTCTCCGCCCTGTCCATGGCGCAGGCGCTGCCCGCGGACGGGCGCCTGATCGCCTGCGACATCTCCGAGGAGTGGACCGCGGTCGCCCGGGAGGCCTGGGCCAAGGCCGGTGTCGCCGACCGCGTGGACCTGCGGATCGCGCCCGCCCTGGACACGCTGCGGGCGCTGCCGCGCGATCCGTGGATCGACCTGGTCTACCTCGACGCCGACAAGGGCAACTACGTCAACTACTGGGAGGAGCTGGTACCGCGGATGCGGCCCGGCGGGATCATCGCCGCCGACAACACGCTCTTCCACGGACGGGTCGTGGACCCGCGCGCCACGGGTGACACGGCGGGGATCCGGGCGTTCAACGACCGCGTCGCGGCCGACGGGCGCGTCGAGGGGCTGCTGCTGACCGTGGCGGACGGCCTGACCCTGGCGCGCAAGCTGTGAGCCGTGGTTAATCTGTGCCCATGCCCCGTTACGAGTACCGCTGCCGCTCCTGCGGCACCACGTTCGAGCTGAGCCGCCCGATGGCGGAGTCCGCCGCGCCGGCGGAGTGCCCCGCCGGGCACGACGACACGGTCAAGCTCCTGTCGACGGTCGCGGTCGGCGGCACCGCCGCCGCCTCCGCGGCGGCCGCCCCCCGTCCGGCCGCGGGCGGCGGGGGCTGCTGCGGCGGGGGCTGCTGCGGCTGACGGGCCGCGGCAGGGCCGGATGACCGATCGCCGGACGGCGCCCCCCGGGCGGGACACTGCCCGGGTGACGCAGCAGCAGGCGGCAGGACGCGTGGTCGACGTCGTGGTGACGTACGACGGCGAACGGCTTGGCGGGTACGGCCCCTTCACCGTCGCGGGCCCCTGGTGGTCCGACGTCACGGACGTCGTGGCACGCCTGGAGGCCCTGCTCGGCGTGCCGGTGGCCGTGCTGCGGCTGGTCGCGGTCGAGGGCGGTGAAGGCGGGCGCGACGGCGCGGTGACGTACCACGCCGAGGCACTGCGCAGGCCGCCCGACGGAGTGCCGCTCGGGCCCGCGGGCCGCGGCGGCGACCGTGTGCTCCCGGGACCGGAGGAGCTGCGGGCCGACTGGGCGACGGCGCCGGGCCTGCGCGAGGCCCTGGCCTGGGCGCACGGCGTGCTGGGCGGTGGCACGGCCGAGCAGGTCAGGACGTGGAACCTCTCCGGGCTGTTCCGCATGACGACCGCGACGGCCGCACGGCCTGGCTGAAGACGACCAGCCCCCGCTTCAACGCCTGCGAGGCCACCGTCATCGGGCTCTTCGCCGCCGCGGACCGGGCGTTCGTCCCCGAGGTCCTGGCGGCGGACACCCCGCGGCGGAGGGGGGTGCTGCTCGGGCACGTGCCCGGCGACGACTGCTGGCGGGCCGCCCCGCAGGTCGCGGCGGCCGCCGCGCGGCGGCTGGCGTCCGCCCAGGCCGCGCTCGCCACGACGACGGCGCCCGCCGGGCTGCCCGACCGCACACCACGGACCCTGGCCGCCCGGGTGCACCGGCTGCTGGACGGCCAGGCCGGCCGGGAACTCACCCCGGCGGAGCGGACCCGGGCCCGCAGGCTCGCCGGGCGACTGCCCGCGCTCGTCGCGGAACTGGACGCCTGCGGGCTGCCGTACACCGTCGTGCACGGTGACTTCCACCCGGGGAACTGGCGTTGCGACGGGCGGCGCGTGGTCATGGTGGACTTCGCCGACAGCCACTACGGCCACCCCGTCCTCGACGGCCTGCGACCAAGGGAGTTCCTCGGCCCACGCAGTTGGGAGGCCGCCGCCGAGGCCTGGGTCCGGACCTGGTCGGCAGTGCTGCCCGCGGCCGACCCGCGGCGGGCGCTCACGGTGGGCGAGCCGCTGGCGCATCTGCTGTACGCCGTCCGCTACCAGGAGTTCCTGGACAACACCGAACCGAGCGAGCGGGTCTACCACGAGGGCGACCCCGCCGCCGAGATCCGGGCCGCGCTGTCCTGCGCCGAGCGGTAGTGGCGGTGGGTGGGCGCCGGTGGCTCACCGCGTACGGCTAGCGTCCCGAGGCACGGTCCTCGCGGATCGCGGCGACGACCCGGGCCGCCATGTCGCGCACCGCTGCGGTCTCGGTGAGGAAGTGCCACCAGTCGGGGTGCCGGCCCTGCAGTCCGTCGACGGCGCGGTCGAGCCGGGCGACGGCCTCGTCGAGGGGGCGCGCGTGCCGCTGCTCCGGTGTCGTACGGCCCTGCATGGCGAGCCGCTGGGCGTCCCGGACGGCGAACCGGGTCCGCTCGATCTCGCCGTGCGGGTCCTTGCTGACCTCGTTGAGCCGCCGCAGCCGGTCGCCGGCCGCGGACACCGCCGCGTCGGCGTCGTCGAGCAGCGCCCGCACCGTGCCGAGCAGGGCCGTCGCGTCCGGCCAGCGCTGCTCGTCGCGGGCCTTGGCCGCCTCCGAGAGCTTCTGCTCCGCGCGGCCCACGGCCTCAGTCGCCCGCTCCGGCACGTGCTGCAGGTCCTGCCAGCACGCCATGCTGAACCGGCGGCGCAACTCGCTCAGGACCGGATCGACGCCCTCCGTGCGGGTCGCCAGGGCCTGGGTCCGGGTCCGCAGCGACACGATCCGCTTGTCGATCTCACGGGCCCGCTCGGGCAGGCGCTCGGCCTCCGCGCGGATGGCCTCGGCCGTGCGCAGCACCTCGTCGGCGCGCCGGATGGTCTCCTGCACGCCGTGCGTGCCGGCGCCCTGGTTGAGCTTGGTCAGCTCCGGGCCGAGGGCCGCCAGCCGGGCCGCGAGGTCGTCGGCGCGAAGACCCGATGCCCGTACGGCGTCCAGCGCGTTGGACGCGGCGAGCAGGGCCTGGCGGGCCCGTTCGACGGCGGGGGCCAGGCGGGCGAGCTGGGTCTCGGCCTTGTCCAGCAGCGGGCCGAGCCCACGCGCGAAGGCGTCCAGGTCGGTCCTGGCACGGACCAGGTCGTCCTTCGCCTTGGTGAGCTCGGTACGGGCGCGGGCCGCGGTGGCGGCCTCCAACTCGTCGCGGTCCAGGTCGTAGGCGTCGACCGCCGCGATGTAGGCGGCGCTGACCTGGTCGATGCGCTCGCCCAGAGCCCGGAAGTCATCGCTCGCGCGCCGCGCGGCGGGGGAGCTGTCGACGGCGGTGATGGTCTCTATGGAGATCACCAGGTCGCGCTGGGCGGTGTCCAGCTCGTAGAACGCCTCGGCGGCGGCGTCCTTCGCGGCCTGGGCGTCGGCGCGCAGGTTGTCCCCGCGCCGCCACCACGAGCGTGCCGTCGTCACAGTCGCCCTCTCCCGCAGGTCCGCCGCCGGTGGTTGTCCGCTCCAGTCTCCCACCTGGCTGGGACGAATACACGGGCCGGGCGGTTGCGGTCAGCGGCCGGCTTCCGTGACGCTCACCGAGCCGTCGCCCGTACGGACCGTCACGACGTGGCCGCTGGTGTCGTCGCGGGGGACGTCCACGCTGACGTGCCCGTCGCCTGAGCGTGCGGAGACCTTGTAGCTCTGGTGGGGCAGCACGACGCTGACCCGGCCGTCGCCGGTCGTCGCCTCGACGAGGTCGGGCACCTTGTCGAAGGCCAGCTTCACCGAGCCGTCCGAGGTGTGGGCGCTGACCTCGCTGGAGCGGATGCCGCCGGCGTCGATCCGGCCGTCGCCGCTGGAGAGCCGGAGCGGGCCGGTCACGTCCCGGACGACCACCGAGCCGTCGCCCGTGGTGAGCTCCAGCGGGGTGCTGAAGCCGCTCGCCTCCACGCTGCCGTCGCCGTTGACCACCGTCAGGCGGACCCCGCGCGGCACCAGCACCTCCTGACGCACCGAGCAGTCCTGCACGGCGCCCTGGCACTTGGTGCGGAAGGTCAGGGTGTGCCCGTGCATCGACCAGGTGGCCTTCGGCGTGTCGCCGAACACGGCCCAGCCGTCGAACCAGCGGGTGACCTGGATCTCGTCCACGTCGGCCGGTTTCACCACCACCTTGCTGTCGGAGGAGTCGATGGTCAGTTCGTTCCCGTCGAGCGCGAAGCTCTTGCGCTCCGGCTCGCTGTCGTCGGAGGCGTTCGCGCAGGCGGACGCCGTACCGATCAGCGCCACGACGCCCGCGGCGGCGGCGAGGGTCCTCAACGTGCGGGTGCTCTTCGTCATACCCAGGACGCTACGGAGCGTCCGATGTGCCCGGAATCAGGCCGCCCACCGGAAGCGGGGTGGGGAAAACCCCCGCCCCGCCCGGGGGTTCGGCGGGCCGACGGCCGTGCTCGTGGCGGACGGTACTGGCCCGGCCGGGGCCGCCCGCCCCGCCACGAGCACGCGCCGCCGCACCCGGAGGCCGTGTGTGCGCCGGCGCCAGGCTCCGGGCCTAGGCTCCGGGACGCGCGATCTCCACGTTCTCCAGAACGCCGAGAGCGTCGGGGACGAGGACGGCCGCCGAATAGTAGGTGCTGACGAGATAGGAGATGATCGCCTTCTCGTCGATCCCCATGAAACGCACCGAGAGGCCCGGCTCGTACTCGTCCGGAATTCCCGTCTGGTGCAGGCCGATCACGCCCTGGTTGTCCTCGCCGGTGCGCATCACCAGGATCGAGGTGGTGTTCTCCCGGGAAATCGGGATCTTGTTGGAGGGGAGGATCGGGATTCCGCGCCAGGACGGCACGTGGTGGCCGTGGAAATCGATGGTGTGCGGTACCAGACCGCGGCTGTTGAATTCCCTTCCGATGGCCGCGATGGCCCGCGGATGGGCCAGCAGGTACTGGGCGTTGCGGCGCCGGCTGATCAGTTCGTCGAGGTCGTCGGGGGTGGGCGGTCCGGAGTGCGTGGTGATGCGCTGCCGGTAGTCGGCGTTGTGCAGCAGCCCGAACTCCCGGTTGTTGAGCAGTTCGTGCTCCTGCCGTTCGCGCAGTGCCTCGACGGTCAGCTTCACCTGCTGCTCGACCTGGTTGTAGGGCTGGTTGTACAGGTCGGCGACGCGGGTGTGGACCTTCAGCACGGTCTGGGCGACGCTCAGTTCGTACTCGCGCGGGGAGAGGTCGTAGTCCACGAAGGTGCCGGGCAGGTCCGGTTCCCCGACGTGGCCCGAGGCCAGTTCGATGGCCTTCTCGCCGTACTTGTTCTGCGCCTGCTGGGTGCCGGTGACGAAGCCCGCCACGTGCTCGCGCAGCCCGTCGGCCTGCTGCATGACGGCCTGGAAGGCCTGGCGCGGCAGGGCCAGCACGGTGACGGCGGTGGCCGCCCTGGCGGTGTAGTCCCAGGTGCTGTCGGGGCCGGCCAGCCCTTCGGAGCCGAAGTGGTCGCCGTCGGCGATGCTGCCGATCACGCCCTGGCCGTCCCACTTGGCCGGGGCCAGCTTGTCGATCCTGCCGTGGGCGACGAGGAAGACGTGGTCGGCCGGCTGCCCGGCGGCCACGAGCGTCTCCCCGGCCGTGAACTCCCGTTGCTCGAACTGCCCGGCGAGCGCGGTCAGCACCGCGTCGTCGGTGAAGCCGCGCAGCAGCGGCAGTTCGCCGAGCTCCGCCGGGATCACCCGGACCTCGGAGCCGGTCTGGACGAAGTCCACCCTTCCGTCGCCCACCGAGTAGCTGAGCCTCCGGTTGACCCGGTAGGCGCCGCCGGCGGCCTCGACCCACGGCAGCACCCGCAGCAGCCACCGCGATGTGATTCCCTGCATCTGCGGCGCGGATTTGGTGGTCGTCGCCAAATTCCGCGCGGCAGCGGTGCCCAGACTCCGCTGAGACTGGCCGTTCCCCGTCGCCGCCTCCGACGCGACACCCGGCTCAACCGTCATGGATGGTCCTTCCCTTGCGGCCCGATGGCCCACGCGCACAAAAGCGTGGATTAGGCAATCAATTCACGGTGAAACGAGGTTCTCGTGCGGTGGTTCCCCCTGCCTTCTGCCGCTTTCCTCTCGGAAGCTACCCACCGGGTGGAGCGCCCTGCACTCACTCATTCGGGTGAGCGTGGCGTCCCGGGCCCGCCGGAGCGGGCCGGACGGTCGTGGACGTACGCATGTGCGAGGGCGGGAGCCGGATGCCGGAGGGCTGAATGCGTGGCATGTCCATGATGCGGACTGAAGGCCGAGCGGAACATCTCGTTCCGGGGACGTTCTGTCGTCCCTCCCGGTTAATCGCGTGCTATTCCCGATCGTCACCATCGAAGATGAGGAAAACGTCACGCGCCCCGAGGAGATCACAGGAGCATGGCTGGCGTACGCTGTACGGCTGAGAGCGGATCGCAGAGGAACCGCTTCTGCGTGATACCGCCTCACACCTCGGTGGCGCCGCGCACTCGCAGGGAGAGGAGGACGCGGTGTTCATCGGAGCAGGTTCCCTGTTCGATTCACCGTGGATCTACGCCCTGGTAGCCGCCTCCATCGTGCTCGACGTCTTCCTGCCGGTGATGCCGAGCGGCGTCCTGCTGATCTCGGCGGCCACGGCCGGCACCGCCGCCGGCGGCAACGACGTCCTCGACGTGCTCGCCCTACTGCTCTGCGCGGCCGTCGCCTCCACCCTGGGCGACCTGGCCGCCTACCGCCTCGCCTGGCGCGGCGGCGAGTGGATCGACCAGCACGTGGCGCACTCCCGCCGGCTCTCCACCGCCCAGGAGATCCTGGGTGCCGTCCTGTCCCGCGGCGGTGGCGCGCTCGTCGTGCTCGCCCGCTTCGCCCCGGCCGGCCGCTCCGTCGTCAGCATCACCGCCGGCGCCGCGCACCGCCGCATCCGCGAGTTCCTGCCCTGGTCGGCGCTGGCCGGCCTGGCCTGGGCCGCGTACAGCGTGGGCCTGGGCTACGCGGGTGGCCAGTGGCTCGGCGCCGGCTGGCTCGGCACCGCCACCTCCGCCGTCGCGCTGGTCGGCTCCGGCTCCCTCGCCGCGTACGTCTTCCGCCGGGAGCGCCGCGCCCAGACGGTCGTCCCGGTGACGCTGCCCGCGCAGACCGCGGCCACGCCCGAGCGGGCCGCCGTCGCCGAGGCCCGCTGAGCCGCACCGGTCCGCACCCCGGGTGGGCGCCGCCGATGGGCGGCCCCGCACGAGCCGTGACAGCATCGGTACGGACAGAAACCGGTCTGGGGGGCCAACGGACGGATCGGAGACCCCCCGATGCGACTCGGACCGCTCACCGGCCTGGCTGCCGTGATCCTCGCCGCTGTCTCCTACGCGCTCCAGGGGGACACCCCGGGGATCGGCAGCTCGGGGGTCGCGGTCAGGGCGTTCTACCTCACCCACGACACACGGCAGGGCGTCGGCCTGTACCTGCTGCTCGTGGCGGGACTCTTCCTGGTCTTCTTCGCCGGCTACCTGCGGCACGTCCTGGCCACGTCCGACCGCACCGGCTGGCTGCCCCAGGTCGCCTTCGCCGGCGGCATCCTGGCCGCCCTCGGCTTCTGGATCAGCGCCGGGCTCACCCTCAGCCTGGTCGAGGCCAGCGACCGGGCCCTGGTCGGCGGCGGCGCCCTCCAGGCGCTCAACGCCCTCGGCAGCGACCTGTTCATGCCCATCCTGGCCGGGATCGGCGTCATGCTGCTCGGGGCGGGACTGGCGATCTCCCGCGGCGACGGCGACCCGCTGCCGCACTGGCTGGGCTGGGTGGCCTTCGTCCTGGGCGTGCTGATGTTCATCCCGTACGCCGGCTTCATCGGCCTCGGGCTGGCCGGGCTGTGGGTCATCGCCGTGTGCGTGATCCTGCTCGCACCGGGGCAGCGGCAGGGCACGCCGGGCGGTCCCGGCGCTGCCGCTCCCGGCCCGGCCGCTCCGGGTCCCGGTCAGCCGCGGGACGACACCGGCCGCTGAGCCCGCTGCGCAGCGGGCTCCGGCCGCGCGGGGCCACGGCTCAGCGCGTCCTGCGGTACGCGGTCCCGTCCGCCGACCGCTCCAGCCAGCCGCCTTCCACCAGGTAGCGGCGGAGGGCCGCGCAGTCGTCGTGCACCGTGCGCAGCGCCTCGTTGACCTCGCGCTCGTGGTAGTCCCGCCCCGGCCGGAAGAGGGTCTCGGTCAGATGCCGCAGCAACTGCTCGCGCCGCGCCACCCGGCGCGGGATGACCGTGAGCCGTCCCTGCGAGAACAGGGCCGACACCGCATGCGCACCGCTCTCGGACACAGCGCACTCCTCCATGCTCGGGACGACAGATTCCGCCGGGCAGCGTGACACGCGGGGCTGACCGGGGGCACGCGAATTTCGGCTGGCACGATAGGGACATGAGCGTCGTCAAGATCAACGTACTGACCGTCCCGGCCGAGCAGCGCGAGGTGCTGGAGAAGCGGTTCGCCTCACGGGCGGGCGCCGTGGAGGGCTCGGACGGCTTCGAGTGGTTCGAGCTGCTGCGCCCGGTCGAGGGCACCGACCAGTACCTCGTCTACACGCGGTGGCGCAGCGAGGAGGACTTCCGCAACTGGATGTCCGGCCCGATGCAGGCCGCGCACCGCGAGGGCGGCGAGGGCGGTGCGGAGCGGCCCAGGCCGGCTGCCAGCGGGTCCACCCTGTGGTCCTTCGAGGTCGTCCAGCAGGCCGCGCCGAAGCAGGCCTGACCCCGCGCGGCGCCCCGTTCCCGCGGGGCGCCGCCCACCGGCCCGGGAAACCGCCTTGCCGTCTGCGATCACCGCGCGTCAGGCTGTGACCATGGACCGGCCGCTGCTCTTCCTCGACGTCGACGGCCCTCTCAACCCGTACGCGGCCAAGCGCACCCGGCGGCCCGAGGGCTACACCACGCTGAGGGTGCCGGCGCCCGGCGTCTCCGCGCGCCCGCTGCGGGTGTGGCTCAACCCCGCGCACGGCGAGGCGCTGCTCGGGCTGGGTTTCGACCTGTGCTGGGCCACCACCTGGATGGCGGAGGCCAACCGCTGGATCGCGCCGGTCATCGGCCTGCCCGAGCTGCCGTACGTCGACTTCGGCGCCGCGCTGTTCGCGCACCGTCCCGACCTCGTGCACTGGAAGACCGAGGCGCTCGTGGCGTACGCCGCCGGCCGCCGTTTCGCCTGGGTCGACGACGAGCAGGGCCCCGCCGACACGGACTGGGTCGCCACCCACCACCCCGGTCCGGCACTCCTGCACCACGTCGACCCGCGTGTCGGCCTGCGCGAGCCCGACTTCACCGCGCTCGCCGCCTTCGCCGCGTCACCGCGGTGACCGTCCCGGTCCCGGCCGCCCCGGCTGCTCACGCCGCGGGGCGGTGGGGGCCGGGGCGGTCCTGGTCCTGGCCGCAGAGCTCGGTGGTCAGACGGGTGAGCAGGGCGGCCAGGTCGGCGTGGCGTTCGGGGTTCCAGTCGCCCAGGAGTTCGGCCAGCACCTTGCGGCGGGCCTCGGTGAGCAGGGCCACGACCTCCTGACCGCGTTCGGTGAGGTACAGCGGGTTGCCCCGGCGGACGGCGTAGCGGTGTTCCTCGACCTCGAAGGCGGCGCCCTCGATGACCGTGTACGGCACCGTGGTCTGCAGGGCGAGGTCGACGGGGTCGGCGGAGCCGGTGCGGGCGATGTACAGCAGCAGCCAGGCGGAGGCGGGCTGGAGGCCGAGGCCGGTCAGCGCGGTGATCCGTACGTACAGGTCGCGGCGGGCCTCGCGGCTGCCGAGGACGCTCAGGCCGCGGGCGATCTCGTCGAGGGAGGAGCGGTCCACGGGGTTGGTGCCGATCGTCTCGCTCGCGTCGGGCACGGTGAGGGTGCGCCGCAGCGGCTGCTCCTTCAGGAACCAGGCCAGGACGAAGGCCAGCGCGCACACCGGTACCGCCCACAGGAAGACGCTGGTGATGGCGGTGGAGTACGCGTGCAGCACGGGGTCGCGCAGGGACGGCGGGAGCTGCCGCACGCCGCGCGGATCGGACTGGATCATCGCCGGGTCGAAGCCGGGCGGCAGGGTGAGCCCGGCGAGGGCGGCGGTGACCTCGCGGGCGAGGTTGGTGGAGAAGATGGTGCCGAAGATGGAGACGCCGAAGGCCGCCCCGATGGAGCGGAAGAAGGTGGCGCCGGAGGTGGCCGCGCCCAGGTCGGCGTAGCCGACGGCGTTCTGCACGACGAGGATCAGCACCTGCATGACCAGGCCGAGCCCGAGGCCGAAGACGAGCAGGAACAGGCTCAGCGCCCAGACCGGTGTGGTCTCGTCCAGCCGGTGCAGCAGGACCAGCCCGACGATCGTGACGGCGGTCCCGGCGATCGGGAAGACCTTGTAGTGGCCGGTGCGGGAGACGACCTGGCCGGAGGCGGTGGAGGCCACCAGCATGCCCACCACCATCGGGATCATGTGCACGCCGGACCAGGTCGGCGAGTAGCCGTGCACGACCTGGAGGAAGGTCGGCAGGAAGGTCAGCGAGCCGAACATGGCGAAGCCGACGACGAAGGAGATCACCGAGCACATCCAGAAGGTGCGGATGCGGAACAGCCGCAACGGCAGCACCGGTTCCTCGGCCCGCCGCTCGACCAGGACGAAGGCCGCGACCAGCAGCACGCCGAGCACCGCGAGCCCGACCACCTGCCAGGAGCCCCAGGCCCAGGTCGTACCGCCCAGTGAGGTCATCAGCACCAGGCAGGTCGCCGCGGCCGCCACCAGCACCATGCCCCCGTAGTCGATGCGGTGCGTGGTCCGCCGCACCGGGATGTGGAGCACGGTCGCGATCACGGCGAGCGCGACGATGCCCAGCGGCAGGTTGACGTAGAACACCCAGCGCCAGCTGAGGGTGTCCACGAACAGCCCGCCCAGCAGCGGCCCGAGCACGCTGCTCGCGCCGAACACCGCCCCGAACACGCCCTGATAGCGCCCCCGGTCGCGCGGCGGCACGATGTCGCCCACGATCGCCATCGACAGCACGATCAGTCCGCCGCCGCCCAGGCCCTGCAGCGCGCGGAAGGCGATGAGCTCGCCCATGCTCCGGGAGAGGCCGCACAGCGCCGAGCCGATCAGGAAGATCACGATGACGGACTGGAAGAGCTTCTTCCGTCCGTACATGTCGCCGAGCTTGCCCCACAGCGGGGTGGCGGCGGTGGAGGCCAGCAGGTAGGCGGTGACCACCCAGGAGAGGTGCTTCAGCCCGCCCAGGTCGCTGACGATCGTCGGCAGCGCGGTGGAGACGATGGTCTGGTCGAGGGCGGCGAGCAGCAGACCGAGCGCGAGCGCGCCGATCGCGACGTGGACGGACCGCTTGTCGGTCACTTCCGCCGGGCCGTCCGCCATGGCCCGCCCTGCGGGGGAAGTGGTGTCGTCCTGCGCCATACGGACTCGTTCCGCTCGGGCACCGGGGCTCCGGTACCGCGTTCACGTCACTTCCTTATAAATATTCACACCCTTTCCACAAGATTGGCTCCGTTTGTACGACCGTCGGGAACGGAGGCGCCTGGGCACCGGGCATGCGCGGTCTGCATAATCACTGCGACTGTCAGGGGATGGGGAGGGGGCGCCGGTGGCGTCTGACAAGCCGGCATCACCGGCTTCGCAGGAGGAGCACGAGTACGAGTCCCTCCGGGTACGGCCGTACGTGCCGGGACCGGAGGAGTACGCGGACGCGGAGGAGGCCGTCCCGGCCGCCGTGGCGGCGGGGGCCGCCAAGGCCTTCCCACCGCAGGACGCGGACCCGCCGACCGCGCCCATGGCGCCGGTGCCACCGGAGGAGGCCGCGGGGGCCGCGGAGCCGGAGGAGGACACCGACGTCATCGACCTCGGCACGGTCTCCTCGGACCGGCTGCCGGTGCCGGTCGCCGCCGCGTCCCGTGAACTGGTGCCCTACCCGTCCCGTGCCGTGAGCAGGCGCCGTGCCGGGGCCCATCGCCGCCGCCGCGGTGCGCTCGTCGCCGGCGCGGGCATCGGGGCGGTCGGCCTCGCCGTCGGCGCGGTCTTCCTCACCGCCCAGCTGACCGGCCTGCCGGACCGTACGGAGGCGGCCCCCGACCAGGGCGCCTCCGAACCGGCGGTCGAACTGCCGTCCTCCGCGCGGCCCTCGGCCTCCGCCTCGCGCTCGGCCTCGCCCAGCGCCACCCCCTCCACGCTCGCGTCCGCGAGCGCCTCGGCCTCGGCCACGACCGGTGCCCCGACGCCCAGCGCCGCCACGTCGCAGCCGACGGCGTCCGCCAGCGGCCAGGTCTCCCAGGCGCCCAGCTCCGCAGCGCCGCCGCCCGCGCCCGCGACGCTGCAGCGCGGTGACAGCGGACCCGCCGTCGTGGACCTCCAGAACCGTCTCAAGGCGGTGCGGCTCTACTACGGCCCCGCGAACGGCGAATTCGACCGGAAGGTCGGCGACGCCGTGGCCCGCTTCCAGTTCTTCTACGGGGTCAAGGGCGATCCGCAGGGCGTCTACGGGCCCAACACCCGGGCGGCCCTGGAGGCGAAGACCGGCGCGACACCGGACCCGGACTCCGACGGCAACGGGAACGGGAACGGCTGGGGCTGACCGGCTTCCGTCGTCCGTGAGCGCCCGCCCCGGGACCAGGTCCCGCGGCGGGCGCCGCCATGTCCGGCCCCGGGGCGCTCCGGCAGGATGGGGGCGTGGCGATCGACGACTTCGGCCCCAGGGGCTTCCAGCTCGTCCTGCTGCGGCGCATGGCCGACCACCGGCCCGAACTGGTGGAGGAGGCGCTGCGCACGCTCGGGGCGAGCCGTACCGAGATGCGGGAGGCGAACCGCCGCTGGCAGGCCTGGGGACACGCCAAGGGCTTCCCGCGCGGCGAGCGCCGCTACCGCGCGGTGCTCGGGCCGCCCGAGGCGGTGCTCCGGCGGAAGGTGGGCGACCTGACCTGCCCGGCGCTGCTGTGGCCGGTCCCGCTGTGGCCCACCCTGCGGTTCGAGGTGCTGTGCGCCCCGGGCGGCGGGGCGGTCTGGAACGAGTGGCTGGTCCGCGCCCCGGGGGAGCAGGGGCCGCAGCTGTCGGGCCTCGACGACCTCGCGCCGTGGTCCTGCACCGTCGACGAGGTGGCCCGGGCGTTCCCGCCCGCACGGCCCCTGGAGGGCGACGCCCCGACCCGCTGGCGGCTGGAGTTCACCGACCCCCAGGCCCTGCCGGGGGCCGGCCGCCGGACCGCCGGCTTCACCTACGGACTGCTGCAGTACGTGGACGGGGCGGGCGACGCGTCCTGAGGTCCGCGGGGCCCGTGAGGCGGGGCGTGAGGCGGGGCCGGCCCCGGCGGCGGCCGCGTTCGGGCACCCCCCTGGCGGAACCGCCGCACGGTTTTGTATCGTGTAGGAACAAAGTGGCTCCGCCCGTTTCCCCTGACCGGCGGGCGGGCCACTTGATTTGTCCGTCCGAGGGAGTTCCATGCTGTCGCCGTCCACCGTCGTCCCCGCCCGCGCCCTGCTGCTGGACATGGACGGCACGCTGGTCAACTCCGACGCCGTGGTCGAACGCTGCTGGCGCCGGTGGGCCGCGACCCACGGGCTCGACGGCGACGCCGTGATGAAGGTCGTCCACGGCCGCCAGGGCTACGCCACGATGGCGGTGCTGCTCCCGGACCGCCCGATGGCGGAGAACCACGCCGACAACGCCCGCATGCTCGCCGAGGAGACCGCCGACGTCGACGGCGTGGTCCCGGTCGAGGGCGCCCCGGCCTTCATGGCCGCGCTGCAGGGCCGCCCGCACGCGCTGGTGACCTCCGCGGACGAGGCCCTCGCCCGGGCCCGCATGGAGGCCGCCCGCCTCCCGATGCCCGCCGTCATGGTCACCGCGGAGCGCGTCAGCGCCAGCAAGCCGGACCCGGAGGGCTTCCTCAAGGGCGCCGCCGAACTGGGCTTCGGCCCTGAGGACTGCGTGGTCTTCGAGGACTCCGAGGTCGGCATTGCGGCCGCGAAGGCCGCCGGCATGCGGGTGGTCGGTGTCGGCCCCCGCGCCGCGGCCCACGAGCCCACGGTCCACGTCGACACCCTCGCCCAGGTCCGCGTCGAGGCCGCCGCCGACGGGACGTTCCTGCTCCGTATCGGCTAGCGCCTCCGACCCGGGGTGCCCCTTGCGGCCCGGTGGTCGTGTGCGGGTGCGTTGTGGTTGCGGGCGGCTGCGCCGGGCTGCCCGGTGGTTGTTTGTGTGCGGGTTGTTTGCGCCTGCGGCGGGCGTCCCCCCGCCCGCCGCAGGCGCAAACAACCCGCACACAAACAACCAC
>NZ_JARAVO010000215.1:0-16924 GCF_033792805.1 Streptomyces sp. PA03-1a | reverse complement strand
CTCTGGGCTACGAGAGAAACCATAACCACACCACCGTCCAATGTCTACTCCAGCCAACACAGATTTCTGCGTGTTCGACACTGAGGTAATCGGCTGCGACAGCGACGTGGACAGGATGCGAGGCGCCGACCCCGGCGGCCCGGTCCACGACCCCCGGCCACCGCACCCTGCCGCCATCCAGGCGGTGAATCCCGGTCCCCACCTGCAGCATGACTTCCGGCGGGAGCGGCGCGGACACGGCCACCTGAATGGCCCATCGGTGCGACCGGTGGCGCTGCGTTGATTCCACGCAGCGGGACGGCCCCGGCTGCCGCCGTTGCGGGCCGCTTGGGTATGCGTCGTACTCCCGTTCGGCGTAACACTGGGCCGGTCAGGTTGTCGACGCAAGGAGACAGCTATGGCGGTTGTTCACTGGCTTTCGGCGTTCTGGCTGGTCATGGACTGGCTGTGGGCCGTGCTCCTGGGCCTCGCCCTGGGCCTGATGGTGAGATCGGTCCCGCCGTGGAAACGGCGGATCCCGCTGAGGCGGCCCACCGCTCTTGGAACGCTGGGTGTTCTCGCCGGCAACACGGCGGCCGAACGGTTCGGCATCGGGGACGAGCCGGGCATCGACTGGGACCGGCATTTCCTGTAACTGACTGGCGCGGTGGCCACTGTCACCGCATGGGTGCTTTGTGGCGTTCTGGCCGCACAGTTCGCTTCTCCCTCGGGAGGCAACCGTGGTCTTGACAGCCCTGCTGATCCCGGTCCTGATGATGGTGCTCATGCTCGTCCTCGACGTGCTCGAGGACCGCATATTCCGGGCCCCGCCACCTCCGCCCACGGACGAGGACCAGGCCATCGCAGAACCCGCCCCGGAGTGAACGAGCTGACCCCTTGAGGCAGTCACGCCCGCACACCAGCCTCTTTCATCTCTTCCCCAGCGGCTGCCGCGCCAGAGGGGGAACGTGTCACCACCTCGCACCGGCTTGGCCACCCACCAGCAACCACACCCCCACGCCGGAGAAGCGCGTCCCCGGTGGCGCGGCCTCGATGATGCCGCCCAGTCGCCAAGGCGCCCGCAGCGCAGGCGCATCACCTCGAAAGCGCTTGCTGCTACAAGTCTAGTCAGGTGTCCGTCCCGCGAGCCGGGACGCGGCGGCATGGAAGAAAGGGTGACGGCACCCGCTCGGATCCGCGTCGTCCCACCGACGGTTACGGCGCGGTCCTACTGAACGCCATACGGGGACGCGGTGCGTGCTTGGCCGATCGGTCCACCCTGGGATAGAGCCATACCTCAATGTCGCCAACGCTGGCCGTCCACGTTTGCTCACGCTGCATGGCGGCGGGGGCCTCAGCGAGCATGCGTTCGGCGAGCGCGCTTGCCGACTCTTTCATGACCTGCCAGCAAGTGACCGAATCATAGAAGCGGTGTAGGCGGTCCACTGCGGCCAGCAGGTCCCG
Organism: Streptomyces sp. PA03-1a; assembly: GCF_033792805.1. Taxonomy (NCBI): domain Bacteria; kingdom Bacillati; phylum Actinomycetota; class Actinomycetes; order Kitasatosporales; family Streptomycetaceae; genus Streptomyces; species Streptomyces sp. PA03-1a. The sequence goes on along the minus strand of NZ_JARAVO010000215.1, from coordinate 15,481 downwards.
TGCCGCCTCGCTTACATCAGTTTCAGCTTGCCCCGCAGAGATGCCCGTGTCGTGGAACGCGACGTACACCCAAATGCCCACATTTTCAGTCTCTCGCGGTGACCAGGCGCCTGCATTCGCCGGCTGCGCCCTGGTACGGCGTTACGGCCAACTCGTCCCGTGGGGAACGGTTTTACGCCGACGCAACTGGCGCTCCCCCACTACGGCAAGGTGACATCGTCAGCCACTAGTGTGGCGGGTGACCTGCACCCCCATCCTCGGTAGCGACAGGAGCAGGACTGATGACCGGCCACGTGATGGCTGCCACCGACGCCGGTGGCGAGCGGCTCGCGGAACGTACCGTCTCCAAGGCGCCCGCTCTCGGTGAAGCCGCCGAATTCGGCGACGATTATCGGACGAACTACGTGTCGGTTCGCCATGGCCAGGACGACATCACCCTCTATGGGAAAGACGCCACCGGCACCTGGTCGGTCCTCGTCGCCGATGCCCCCGCCGCCGTCGTCGTGGAGATACGCCGCCAGCACGATGCCCTGTGCCGGCCGGAGCCGGCCTGGGACCGCGACCCTCACGTCGGCGACCCCTTCGCCTACGACCCTCCCCTCGAGGAGGGTTACGTGTCGACCGCCATCGACGTGAACGGCGAACCGTACGGCGAGCGGGTGAGCAGCTCGGCGGCGACGCTCGCCGAGGCCGCCGAGCTCGGCGATCTTCATGAAACGGACTACGTGATAGCGGGCCGGGGCGACGGCGATGCGGTCACGCTCTACGGGCGGGACGCCGGCGGCTCTTGGTCGGTGATCACGGCCGACGTCGATGCCGAGACCGCCGAGGAGGTGTGCCTGTGGTTCGACCTCACGCAGCATTACCGGGGCCGGACCTCGGCCGGCACACACCCCAGCGGCCATGCCGGGCACCCTCTCGACCACGTCCCGGCACCCGAGGGCGGGCGGATGCCCGCAGCGCAGGCGATCTCGCTGGCCGTTGAGCGGATCCGGGCACGCCACCTGGACTACCCCACTCAGGGACTGGCAGCGGATCGCTTCGAAGCGGGCTGGAGCGTGTACGCGCCGGTCGACGTCGACGAGAGCGACCCGATGGCCTTCCTGAACATGCCGGTGGGCCGCTCGGTGTTCCTGGTGAGCGACGTCGGACGGGTCAAGGAGATATCGAGCTCGATCCCCCCACAGCAGGCGGAGGAGATGTTCACCGCCGAAGAGGCGTACGTTCGCCGCAGGCCCGCCGAGGAACGGTTCATGACCGACCTCAGGGACGAAGCCCTGCGGCTGGACTCCGCCTCGGAAGGCTCCGCGGGCATCAGCTCCTTCACCATAGACGCCCCCGCCGAGGAGGCCGTCGCGTCCAGGGCATCCGGGCTGATCGGGCCGATAGCACAGCAGTTGGCCGAGCTCGGCCCACCAGGGTGGGACCGCCTTGCGGCGGTCTTCTCCTTCACGGTCTCCAGCGAGGTCGCCCAGCTGCGATTTTGGTCCGGGAAACACAGCACCGAAGCGCGGGTACCCGAGCAGATAGCCCTGCTGGTCCGCCGGCAGCGGCACCTCGCCGCGCGAATGCCGGCCGGGCCGTGGTGGCGCCTGCTGCTCACCGTCAGCCACAGCGCCGGAACGAACGCCCAGGTCGCCACGGACTACGACTACGGCGACCAGCCCATCCCCGACGACGATCTACTGGCCCCCGAGAACTACCGCGACGACCTGGCCGCCTACCCGCGCGCCCACACACCGACATGGCTGACCGCATACGTCAGCAGCGCCGACGCGCCCGGCGCCCCGACTCGCCCGGCACCGCAGGCCGCCGGTGCGACCACCCGGCCGCCCGACCCGCGGCAAGACAGGCCCGCGCCACCACCGCGACGGGCGCCGGCCCCACAACCCGACGCGGTGGCCCCTGGCCCGCGGAACCCGTACGACGCGCCGACACCGCCGCAGGGCCCGACGCCCTCCGCAGGGGTGGCGCAGCCCGGCCGGACGCCGGTCCTCGACACCAAAATCGGCTGGACAAGCCTCCACGCCGACCCCCAGGTGATCACCTACGGCAAGAAATCGATCGCGCTCGACCAGGTGGAGTGGATCAGCTATTCGGCGACCCAGATCGCCGAGAAACGCTTCATGTTCCCCACGTTCTACGAGAACAAGTGGGACTTCCAGGTGGGGCGGTACCCGTACCACGGCGGGCCGAAGGTCGCCGTGCACTTCTCCAGGGCGGGCCGCCAAGCCGACCAGCCCGAGGAGTGGACGTTCCTGATGAACCTGGCCAGGCAGTACCTGGAGCCCCGGTTGCTCACCGAACTGGTCGCCCAGGTTCGCCGTGGTCAGACCATCACCATCGGCGGCAGCGTGAAGGTCAGCCCGAACGGCATCGCGTGTGCCAAGCCGCGACTCTCCCTGCCCTGGGAGTCGATCAACGCTCCGCAGCTGAGGAACGGCATGATCTGCATCTACCAGAAGGGCGTCGACAAGCCGGTTCTGACCGTACCTTTGAGCCACCCCAACGCGGCGTTGATCCCAGGCGTCTTCGCCACACTCACGTCATGATCGAACCGGCCATGGCATGACTCGCCAGATGCCGGCGACTCCACCGCCGGTACAAGCACAATGTGGAAAGCAGCATGGCGTGACGTCGATGGCCAGCGCCACCGGTATCGCCCAGACGTCGCCATCGCAAGCTACTCGCGGTGGCCTCACCAACACAGATGACCTTGATTCGACTGTCAAGCAAGCTTGGGGCTGTATTCGGTGAGGAGTAGGGCGATGTCGTCGGCGCGATAGGGGGAACGCGTGGCGTGATGGAGCAGCCGGTCGGCAAGTTCGTCCAGGGAGGCCGCAGGGGCGTGGGCCAGGCATGTCCGCAGCCGGTCGATCCCCACATCGATATCAGTGCCGCGTTCCTCGACCAGGCCGTCGGTGTAGAGGGCGAGGATGGAGCCCGGTGGGAAGTCGATGACGGTTTGCGGGTAGACGCTGGTGTGGTCCACCCCGAGGAGGGGACCGCCCTCCAGGTCCAGCACGTCGGTCGTTCCGTCGGGGCGGCGCAGCAGGGGCGGGGGGTGGCCGGCGCGGGCGGCCTGCAGGCGGTGGCCGTGCTCGAGGCGGATGTAGCAGCAGCTGGCGAGCTGCCCCGGGTCGAGGTCGATGAGTGTGCGGTTGGTGCCCGCCAAGATGTCGCCTGGTGTGTGACCTACCGTTGTGAAGGCCCGGACAGCGCTGCGCAGTTGGGCCATGGTGGCCGCCGCGGCGATGCTGTGTCCTTCGACGTCCCCGATCACCAGGGATACTCCGTTGCTGGTAGGGATGACGTCGTACCAGTCGCCGCCGATGTCCATGCCGCTGGTGCCGGGCAGGTAGCGGACGGTGGTGTGCAGGTCGGGGAGTTCCGGTAGTCGGTGCGGCAGTAGCGCCTGCTGCAGGCCGCGGGCCAGGGCGAACTCCGCGTCGTACAGCCGTGCCCGTTCCAGGGCCTGGGCGATCAGGCCGGCGAGCGCGGTCAGGACGCTGCGGTCCTTGGTGGTGAACGGGTGGGTCTCGTCGAAGCCCAGCACGCAGGTGCCGACGGGGTGGTTGGAGGCGATCAGCGGCAGATATCCCCAGGAACTCACCTCTCCCACGGGGATGCCCGGGTAGTCCCTCGACAGGTCCTGCTGCGAACCGATGAACAGAGGAACGCCGGAGGTGAGGACCTCCGTGGCGGGTAGGTGGGCGTGCAGCGGCGTGCCTTCCAGCCAGTCCAGGAAGTCCTCGTGGTGGCCGGTGTGGAAGAGCAGGTGCATGGTTCCCTCACTGACCACGTAGATCGCCAGCTGCTGGCCCCCGAAGGCCGGCAGGAGCTGGTCGGCGACGACGTCGCACACCTCACGCGCGGTGACCGCTTCGGTCAGCGCGCTCCCGAGCTGCAGGACGTGGTACATCACGCCCAGACGCGCCGGTGCGCCGCCGCCAGGTCCCTTGGTGGTCGGCGTGGCGGGCGCCGGCTCGGCTGAGGCGGGCCGTGCCACCGGCGCGGCTGTGCCGGTCACGCCGCCGGCATCCGGGTGGAGGGAGAAGGACAGCCACTGGTCCGGGGGCCGGCAGGCTATGAAAGAGGCTGGCATCTGCGAGATCACCACGGACCGGTGCCGGTACTCGACATCGGGATCGGACAGCCACGGCAGCACGTCCCACAGGCACCGCCCGAGCAGCGCCTCGCGCCGTACGCCCAGCAGCCGCTCCAGGCTGGTGTTCGCGTAGGTGACCCGGCCGTTCGGGCCAAGGGAGAACAGCCCGTCCCGCAGTCGCTCGACCGCAGCGACAGCCGCACCGCCGATCTGTGCGTCGAGAACCGCGCCAACCAGGTGGGTGCCCGCCTGCTCGTCGCCGGTTTCCGGCATGCGGCCCCATAGCTCGACCGTGCGATACCTCTCGCCGCTGTGCGCGCCGCTCTGGGCCTCTCGTACGCGCAGACGCCGTGCCGTGATCCTGCCCTCGCTGGCGGCCGCGCGGGCCGCGGCGCGGAAGGCGGCAAGGTCGCCGGGATGGAGCCGGCCAGCGAAGGTGTCCGCCCGTCCGTCGAAGGTGCAGGGGTCCACACCGACGATCGCACAGAGCTCGTCGTCCCCGGTAAAGGCGCCGGTCAGGAGATCCCAGTCGAACAACCCCACCCGCACAGCCGGTGCGCAGGGAGCCGGGATCTGGGCAGGAACCGTCTGTGGGCCGCAGTCGACGGGATCGCCGGTACGGCAGTGGAGGGCGCCCAGGGCAGCACCGAGCCGGTTGGCGACGGTCCGCAGATGGCGACGCTGCGTCTTGGGCAGCCCTTCACAGCCAGGCAGCGCGGCCCAGACGACCGCCAATGCCCCGAAGGTCTCCCCGCCTGCCCTGACCGGCACCGAGCAGGAGCCGAAGGCGTGCGGCAAGGCCACCGCGAGCTGGGGATACCTACGCGCCGTCTCGTCGGCATCAGCCAGGTGGATCGTGCGCCCGCAGCGGTAGGCCGCGGCAACCGGGATGGGGCTGTTCACCGGGATCAGACGCCAGCCGCCCAGCAGGGAGGGAGGCACCCCGCAGGTCGCGGCGAGCACGAGCGAGCGGCGATCCCCAGAACGGAGGAAGACGCTCCCCGCGTACGCGTTCGTCCCCTGGACGGCCTTGACGACGGCCGCTGCCAGCAGATCCTCACGCTCCGCACTGACGGTCACAACACCCATATACACAGTGTGCGCAGGGTTGCCGCTCCGCGGGCCCCGGTCACGACATACCGCAGGTTGGGCCAGTACATCCGGCCCGCACACCGATCAACGCTCCGGGCAGCCGCCGGCCCACAGGTCAGCCGACCGGGGGCGAGGGCCTCCCCCGAGGCGTGACGCCACAGACGGGGAACGGCAGCAGCTTCCCCCCGACGGCCACGAACAATGCAGGTGGTAGCCAGGCGGCGCCCGCGGGTGAGTTCACCAGCTGATCCCGGCCGCCACCGGAAGATGATCGCTGCCGGTCTCCGGAAGCACCCAGGAGCTCTTCGGCTCCACACCCCTGACCAGGATCTGGTCAATCCGCGCCATCGGGAACGACGCCGGCCAGCTGAAGCCGAAGCCGTCTCCGGCCTCCTCCTGGGCCGAGCGCAGCTGCGAGGTGAGGCCGGCGAACGTGCGGTCGTCCGAGGTGCCGTTCATGTCGCCGAGCACCACCATCCGCTCGCTGCGCTCAGCGGCGACGGCCTTGGTGAGCTTCGCCACGCCGTCGTCCCGTGAGTCCGTCCAGAAGCCGCCCCTGGGCATCACACGCACCGACCCAAGGTGCACCACGTACACCGCGAGCGACCCTTGGTCCGTGGCCACCGTGGCGCGCAGCGCACGGGGCGGGTCGACGGGCACGTCCTCGGGCCGTCGCTGTCGCGCCAGCGGTCCGACATTGCCGCGCAGCACGTCGACCGCCCGGATGTCCGACAGCGGCAGCTTGCTCCACAGTCCGACCGTGCCCTCGACCGCGTGGTGCGGATACGTCTTCGCGAGCTCCTTCTCGTACGTGTCGCGGGCCTGGCCGGTCAGTTCCTCGAGCGCCAGCAGTTCCGCACCGGAGGCGGCGAGGGCGCGTGCGGTCCCGGCCGGGTCGGGGTTCTCGGCGCCGACGTTGTGACTGACCACGGTGAGGTCGGCGCCCGCCTGGGACTTGTCGGTGAGCACCCCGCCGAAGAGGCTCACCCACACCACGACCGGAAGGAGCAGCGCCACCACGGCCGTGGCGGACCGTCGCCACAGCGCGGCGGCGAGCAGCACCGGGACGAACACGCCGCACCATGGCAGGAAGGTCTCCACCAGTGAGCCGAGGCCACCGAAGTCCGTGATCTTGGAGTGCAGCGCCATGAGCAGGCCAAGGAACACCGCAAGCGTCGCGAGCAGGATGCCGCGCTTCCATGGGCCCGGACCGGCGAGGGTGCGGACAGCCCTGCGGATCCGCGGATGCAGACCGTTGTCCTCATGGCCCGCGCCGCGCTGCTGGGGTGCGTCGGTGACTTCTCGCACTGCTTGACTCACTGATCAGACGTCCTGTCGCTGAAATGTGCCGATGCTGCGGGCAGTTCGACGGCGATGCGGAGCCCGCCGTCCTGGCGCGGGGTGATGGTGAGGGTGCCGTCGTGCACCTCAGTGATCCGCTTGACGATGGCGAGCCCGAGGCCGACCCCCGAGTGATCGCTGTGCGTGCGCTCGGTGGCGCGCTGGAACGGTTCGGTGAGCGTCGCGACCACCTGCGGGGAGAGCTTCTCGCCGGTGTTCTCGACCGTGAGCAGCACGCTCTCGGGGCCCACGCTGGTCGCGACCTCCACGGAGCCCTTCTCGGGCAGGTTGTGGACGATCGCGTTGTGCACGAGGTTCGTCGTCAGCTGCAGCAGCAGCGCCGGCGAACCGAAGCCCGTGGCGATGTCACCGGAGGTCTCCAAGGCGACACCGCGCTTCTCGGCGAGCGGAAGCAGTGTCTCGGCGGCCTCGTCCACGAGCAGCGACAGATCGACCGGCTTCCGAGTGAAGGACCGCTGTTCGGCCCGGCTGAGCACGAGGAGCGCCTCTGTGAGGTCGATGGCCCGGGCGTTGACGGTGTGCAGCCGGTCGAGTAGCTCGCTGAGATCCTGCGTCGGATCGTTGCGTGCCACGTCGAGGAGCGCCTGGGAGATGGCCAGCGGCGTACGCAGTTCGTGGGAGGCGTTGGCCGCGAATCTCCGCTGCTCGTCGAGGTGCGCCTCGAGCTGGCCGAGCATCGTGTCGAAGGCGTCGGCAAGTTCACGGAACTCGTCCTTGCGTCCCGGCAGCCTGATCCGGTGGGACAGCGAGCCCTTCGTGGCCAGGCGGGTGGCGTCCGTGATGCGGGTCAGGGGGGCGAGCATCCGGCCGGCGAGCAGCCAGCCTCCGACGAGGCCGAAGATCAGCAGGAACGCCATGACCGATGCCGCCTTGGGAGCGAATTCGTGCAGGAGCCGGGATCGGATCGGGAAGACACCGTTGAGGGAGTCGGGGTCCTGGTTCGTGAGCATCGCACGATCGGGGACGTACGCCAGGAGGAACATCCAGACCGCCGCGAGCAGCAGAGTGCCCGCCACCATGAGGAAGCCCGCATAGCTGAGTGTGAGCTTGATCCGGACGCTGAACCCGGGCTGCCTATCCACAGTCGCCTCCTCCTGGCTGGGTGTCGATGCGGTACCCGGCACCGGGCACCGTGGTGATCAACCAGGGCTCGCCGAGCCGCTTGCGCAGCGCCGAGACCGTGATGCGTACGGCATTGGTGAACGGGTCGGCGTTCTCATCCCACGCCCGTTCCAACAGCTCCTCGGCGCTGACGATCCCACCCTCGGCGGCGGCGAGGACTTCGAGCACCGCGAACTGTTTCCTGGTCAGCGCGACATGCAGGCCGTCGCGGTAGACCTCGCGACGGAACGGATCAAGCCGAAGGCCCGCGATCTCCCGTACCGGCGGCCTGTGGTGCGCCCGCCGCCGGTCGAGCGCCCTGAGTCTGAGCACGAGCTCCTGCAGGTCGAACGGCTTCGTCAGATAGTCGTCGGCGCCGAGTCCGAACCCGCTGGCCTTGTCGTCGAGCCGATCGGCGGCGGTGAGCATCAGGATCGGCATCCCACTGCCGGAGGCCACGATGCTCTTGGCGACCTCGTCCCCGCTGGGTCCGGGGATGTCCCGGTCCAGGACGGCGATGTCGTACGCGTTGACGCTCAGCAGCCCCATGGCGGTGTCGCCGTCGCCCGCGATATCCGCCGCGATCGCTGCGAGGCGCAGCCCATCACGGATGGCCTCCGCCATATACGGCTCGTCCTCGACGATCAGCACCCGCATGGTTCGAGGCTACGAGCCGCCGCATATCGTGGGCATATCGAAAACCGCGGTCGTACCCGCGCCCCAGGGCGCGGGCCGTGAACCCGTCACCGCTCGTATACGGCCCGTCGGCCCGCACGTCCTGCCGTACTCGAAGGATCGCCGCCCTTGCCGTCACCGGCGCGACGCTCGGTGCGGTCGCCGGCTGACCGGATCGCCAACCGCCACAACCGGCTCCCACGGCGGCCGACCCATGAAGTTCGACAGAAACGCCTAGGCAGTTTCGTTTGGATCAGCCGGTCATTGGTCCGGATGTGTCGTTGACTGACGCGCAGTGGATGCGGATCGAGCCGTTGCCTCCAGACCGGGCGCCGAAGCGGGCGGGCGATGGCCGGATCAGCGGCAGGTGATCGACGCGATCGCCTTTCAAGTACCGCCGCACCGGCGCCTCGGCACAAGGAACAAGGAACACGCCGCGGTGTCCGTCCGGGCGCATCGTGTGGTCAGCACGCACCTTCACGGGGTCGGTGCGTGCAAGACAAAAGACACTGGGGTAGGCCCCCTTCATGGACCAGGGGCAGCCGCCGTGCTGGGGGCGGTAGTGGGAATGGTGGGCACAGCCACCATGGCTGTGTTCACCTGGTCCAATGCGGTCACAGCACTCTAGACGCAACCGTGGGTCCGGTGGAGCCCGTCCGGGAGTGCAATTTCGGCCCAGATGGTCTTGCCGTCGTGCCGTTGCCGGGTACCCCAGCGCTCGGCGAGCTGCGCCACGATGAAGAGCCCCCGTCCGCCCTCGTCGAAAATCCGGGCACGGCGCAGGTGGGGGGCGGTGTTGCAGGCGTCGGACACCTCGCAGATCAAGGTGTCCTCGCGGATGAGCCGCAGTTGGACCGGAGCCGAGCCGTAGCGGATGGCGTTGGTGACCAGCTCGCTGATGATCAGTTCCGTGGTGAATGCCAGCTCTCCCAGCTCCCAGCCCTCCAGTCGGGACGAGGCGAGGTCCCGGGCGTGGGCCACCTCGGCGAGATCATCCGTGAGGTCCCATGCGGCAGCATGGGTGCTGTCGAGCTCGCGGGTACGGGCGATGACCAGGGCGACGTCGTCTCGGGACTGTTCTGCGGCCACCGTGTGCAGGACGTGGTCGCACAGGTCCTCCAGCGAGGCAATCGGCTCGGACAAGGCTTTCTGGAGATGTTCGAGTCCCTGGTCGAGGCTGTGTTCCGGGGATTCGATGAGGCCGTCGGTGTACAGGGCGAGCCGGGTGCCTGTGGGCAGCTCCAGTTCGGCCGTCTCGAAGGGAAGTCCGCCCACACCCAGCGGAGGACCGGCGGGGATGTCGAGGTACTCGACGTCCGATCCGGGACGCAAGACGGCGGGCGGTGGATGGCCGGCCCGGGCGGCCGTGCAGCGGCGCGAGACCGGGTCGTAAATCATGTAGAGGCAGGTCGCCACGATCTCACCGACGACCGCTCCCGCGCCGCCGACTTCTCGGTGCGGGGTGACGACGTCGTCGAGGTGGGTGAGCAGTTCGTCGGGCGGCAGGTCGATGTCGGCAAGGGTTCGTACGGCGGCACGCAGCCGCCCCATACTCGCGGAGGCGTGAACGCCGTGGCCGACCACATCGCCCACCACCAAGGCGACCCGGGCCCCCGAGAGCGGGATGACGTCATACCAGTCGCCGCCCACTCCCGCGAACAGACCCGCGGGCAAATAGCGCGTGGCCGCCTCCACTGCCGGCTGCCTCGATACCACCGGGGGCAGGAGGCTCCGCTGCAGCGCCAGGGAGGTGTTGTGCTCCCCGGTGTAGCGGCGGGCGTTGTCCACGCATACCGCGGCCCGTGCCCCGATCTCCTGTGCCAGGAGCAGGTCGTCGGCGTCGAAGGGGGCCCGGCCCGGGGAGCGTGTGAACAGCGCCGCGCCGAGGGTCGCTCCCCGAGCGCGCAGGGGGATCGCCAGCGCGGAGTGCGGCCCGTTCGTGCCCGCGTCGCCGGGATCGGCAGGCACGGAGGCGCCACCGGCGGTATCGGTGAGCTCCAGCATCATGGGCTCGCCCGTGAACAGCCCGAGGGTCGCTTCCGCCCGCTCCCGGTAGGTGACGGTCTCGCCCGGCCCCAGGTCTCCCGGGGGCGCGGGCGATCCCGATGCCGCGGTGCGGCACAGGGTGATGTCGCCCGTACCGGGCCGCAGGACGGGTTCCTCGCCTTGGAGGACACTGGCGAAGAGGTCCACCGTGGCGTGGTCCGCGAAGCGGTGCACCGCGACCTCCGCCAGTTCCTCGGCGGTACGCACCGCGTCGAGAGTGCTTCCGACCCGGCTGCTGGCCTCGCTGAGCAGCGCGAGCCGCTCGCGAGCGATCATGAGCCGTCTGAAGCGTCTCTCCCCCGCGACACGGATTCGGCAGACGGCCACGCTGATGACCAGGCCCACCGCCAGCGCCGTGATGATCGTGATCTGGTTGGCGGGCCCCATGTCCCGCAGGAGAACCCCGTACAGCGCGATGGCGGCGGCCAGGTTGAAGAGTCCGACGATCATGGTCTGCCGTACCGGCAGCAGGGCACTGGCCACGACCGGGATCAGGACGGCGTACTCCGCGATACCCATGACGTGCACCTCGGCGGCAGCCAGCGCCAATCGCAGGCCCGAGATCAGCACAACGCTGAGCAGCAGGAAGACGAAGCTTTTGCTCAGTGGAACGGGATGCACGCCCTACACCTCCCCATGCCGGGAGCGGGACCTTGCGACGTCCCCGTCTGACGTTGCCCCTGCAGGTAACAATTTACCCTTTGCGGGAATTGTTCTATTGGTGAACGACTGCCGTGCCGGGACACACGCCATCCATCGCACACACAGCGCCTCAGGCGGGGAAGTCGACGAAGCCCAGGCCAGCCAGTTCGGTGATCGACACGGTGCGGCGTTGCCAAGGACGTCTTCGCGATACTGTCCTGCGCATGCACTCTGTACGATCTTTTGTTCCAGATCGCAGCAGAAATGAGTGGGGCTGGCCCTGGTCAGGCGACACCTCCCCGGTATCGCCCTCATCGACATCCGGATGCCGGTACTCGACGGCATCGAGGCGACCAGGTGCATCGCCGCGGACCCGACGCTGGCTGGGGTGCACGTCGTCATCCTGACCAACTACGGCTTGGACGAGTACGTCTTCGACGCGTTGCGCGCCGGCGCGGCCAGATTCGACGTCAAGGACATCGTGCCGGAGGAATTCCTCCACGCCGTACGCGTCGCCGCGCGCGGTGACGCCCTGCTCGCACCCTCGATCACCCGCAAGCTGATCGACAGCTACGTCGCCCAGACGCTCAGCACCGGCACCCGGGCGGGGCTGGAGGAGCTGACCAACCGCGAACGCGAGACCGTGGCCCTGGTCGCGCAGGGCCTGTCCAGCGACCAGATCGCCGACCGCATGGTGATCAGTCCCATGACCGCGAAGACCCGTCTCAGCCGGGCCATGACCAAGCTCCACTGCGGCGATCGTGCCCAGCTCGTGGTGCGTGCCTACGAATCCGGCCTGATGGTCCCACCCAGCTCCTGAGAAGCCATCCGCTTACCGATCAACGGGCTTGTCTGGTGGAACAGGGATCCCGATCGGCTGATCGCGGTGCGGTCGTGCATGAAGGCAGCGGCCGGTGTCCTGGTCACGGCCCCCCTTGTCATGGCCGTACTCGTCTTCCAGTGGCGCATCATCGCCGGACTGACCGCCGGCGGCGTGAAGTAGGGGCTGTGATCCGGTGGTGGACACCGGCTCGCGCGCCGGCGTCCCGCGATCTCGTTCGGACACGTGGGTATGGAACTTCCACACGGGCACCCCAACCAGGCAGCCTGTCTCTGCACATCAGGCACCGCGTGGTTCTATCCCAGCTCATGGCTCCGGGAACGACGGTGATCCGCAAGCGTGATCACGAGATCAACTTGCGCGTTCTGGACGACCCCGGGCAATCACCCGACCCCGAGATTCGCGGGCACTGACGGACACCTCAGTGAACGACGTCATAGACGATCTTCGTGATGCCGTTGGCGTATGTCTCGGACTCGAGCACCTTCAACATCTGCTTGTCCTTGTCGGTGTCGCTGAACATCCGCTTGCCGGCTCCCAGCAGCACGGGGAAGACAAGCAGGTGATAGCGGTCGATGAGGCCGGCGTCGGAGAGATTGCGGGCCAGGGTGGCACTGCCGTGCACGACGATGGGGCCGCCATCGGTCTCCTTCACCTTCGCGACGTCCTCGAGGGAGCGGAGAATGGTGATGTCGCCCCAGTTGTCGACGAGGGTGTCCTGGCCGAGAGTGGTGGAGACGACGTACTTCGGCAGATCTTTGAGGGCGGCGAAGTCCTCCATGCCCGGCCACACCGGCGCGAACGCCTCGTAGCTCGCCCGGCCGAACATCAGCGCGGTGGCCTCTTGGGTTTCCCGCCCCTTGAGTTCGTATGCCTCCGGCAGAAACTCGATGTCCTTGTAGGTCCAGCCGCCACTGCGGTGCGCTTCTGCGGCAGTTCCGCCGCCGGGAGAATCGACGACGCCGTCCAGCGAGACGAACGCGGTGTAAATCAGCGGGCGCATCTTCGATCTCCTGTCCGTGGTCCGGGTGGGTGTCCTTGTTCTCCGGTGGTGTCGTGCGCTGGCCGCAATGAGTGCTGCCCATCGCAGACGGCGGCCGCGCGATCCAACTGCACTCTAGAGCACAGGACTTGGCCCGTGAGCGCTTCGGCCGGAATGGGCGAACCTGCCACTTCACGCCGCATGCCCCGTCTGCGGGTCCTGGCCGTCCATGCTGGAGGCCGACGGGGGCGGGCGGTCTCCCGGATGCGGAGCCGTGACAGGACGGCTCCGAACGGTCGGCGCGTTCACCACACCCTGCGCCGGAACCCGCCACACTGTGGTCGGGCACCGCGCCGGGGCACGGGCACTCGTGGGGTGGTCCCCCGTTGCTGGGGGGTTGGGCCGTGCACGCTCTTCTCGCGATACCGTTTGTACTGGTCGCGCTCGGAGCACTACGTACTGTCACAATCGCCGACCGCGCTCGCATCAGGGGCGTTTCCGGTGAACGCGGTCCGTCGTGGCCGATACCGCCGGCCGGGGCACTCGGGGTACTGGCAGTGCTGCTGGTCAACGCCTGGCTTCACCAACTCTAGCCTCGAGCACACCTACCCTCGGCAACCTGACGCTTACTGCCAGAAACAGGCGCAGGACAAGCGGCTCTCCTGGCGGCTCGCCCGGAGCAGGGCCGCAGGGCGGCGATCCAGTCGAGGTCTTCAGCGCCGGGTCGAGCGCGGCTTGGAGTTGGCTCTTTTTTGCCGCCCGCAGTCCCCGGGCCGGATTGGTCGGCACCCTGCTGCTGGACGTCAGCACCCTGCACCTCATTCGAACCACATCCCGTACCGACCGGGGCGCGGCCACGGCGCTCTTGCCTTACGCCGCATGGTGCTGGTTCGCCACCGCCCTGAACGCCAAGATCACCCAGCTCAATCACTGCTCCTGATGGCCGCAGTGCCGACTCACGGCACTTGCGCGGCCGCCATTCACGTTCTGGCCAGGACCGACCGACGTAGTGGATCGCGCGACGGGTCAGCCGTGGTCCGTCGGCGCACTGGACCTGGGCGATCTCCCACAGGTAGCCGTCAAGGTCTCGGCAGCCAGCGGTATGCGTACCCCGGCGCCGGTCCATCGGCCCGTTGACGAGTTCGCCGCGGCCGCGCCGAGTTCCGCGCACTTCGCATCGACGTCGCCCACCGACGGTGCAGACCAGGCGCTTACCGGGCTCGCGTGAGGCCGCGGTCGTCGACTCGATGGGTTCCGGGATGTGCGTCGTCCGCCACAGGTTGCTGATCGTCGCGCCGAGGCCACGTGCTGGAGCAGGCAGGCTCGGCTGGCTGATGGCTACTTCCTCCGCTCCAGCCGCGTGGCCGCCTCGGAGGCGGTGAAATACCTGTGATCATCCGACCGGGGGCACAGCGCGCCGCCGCGCGCCCCGAGGCGCGGTGTGGTCCCACGCGGTCGCATGGTGTGTCGGGGTGCGCGATCACCTCAGGCCGGAGCCGACACCGGCGGAGTCCCCGCCGGACGGCACCGCGCACCCGCCGCCCCTACCGGGTTGCGGGCCTGCCGCTCAGGTGGCGATCTGGTAGCGGCCCAGAAGGAGTTGGAGGAGTTCGTCGGCGATGCCCTCCAGGGAGGTGTCGACCCAGCCGACGACCCAGTCGTGCATAAGCCCGTTGACGGCGCCGATGAAGGCTGCGGCGGCGATGCCGTAGTCGTGGGGGCGGATCTCGCCGCGGGCGACGGCGTCGTCGGTGATGGCGCGGAAGAGGTCGATCCAGCGGGCGCGGCGCTCCAGTCGCTGGAGGTCGATGCGCGGGCTCACACCCACGACTTCCACGTAGGCGATCCTGGCGTACCGCCGGTCGGAGGCCGCGCACTTGACGTAGGCGCGGAGCATCCGGGTAATCCGCTGGGCCAGCGGGAGGTGCTGAATCGTGGGCAGGACGCCGAAGACGGCTTCTTGGGCGGCGTCGTTGACGATCAGGTGTAGTTCGGCGAGCAGGTCCTCGACGCTCTGGAACTCCTCGTAGAACTGGCGGCTCGACAGGCCCGCCTCCTTGCACAGCGCGGCCAGCCGCGTCCCCCGGTAGCCCGGCTCGCCGCCGAACATCTCCAGGCCCGCCTCCAGGAAACGGGCGCGACGCTCCGCCTGCCGCTGCGCCGCGTCCTTGCCCCCGTACCGGCCTCCCGCCGGGGTGAATCTGCCCGCCACCATGCCCTCCGATCGGCGATGAGGAGATTTTCCCCCACGCGGGGTTGTGAACGGGACTCATCGCTACCTACCATCCGGTAACGCACTCTGAACTTGGGCGGTTTCGAAGTTCAAACCAGCGCTGCCGCGCGGCGCATCGCCCGGCCACGCCCCGGAAAACCGGCTCGAACACTGTGCGCCGCCCTCCTCGCGCGGGTGTCGGCGGCCCGGTGGGCTCAACTCCTCAGTTCCCACCAGCAACCAACCCCCTGGAGCCCCCACATGCACTACATATCCCGCCCCGCCAGGCTACTGCGCCTGCTGGCGGGCGTGGGCGTCCCAGGGGTTACCGTAGAACAACGCCGACGGGCGGGCCGCCCCGGCATAGCAGGGGGAGGGAGTGGGCTGGCACATGTCGCACGCGGCGAGAGAGACGAGCGA
>NZ_JARAVO010000214.1:0-17003 GCF_033792805.1 Streptomyces sp. PA03-1a | reverse complement strand
CCCCAACTCCCCCGCCCCCTCCGTATCGCCGGGCGACCAACGGCCGGTGGGGGGTCAGAGAGCGGTCCGGGGTTGCCGCAAGTGCCTTCTGAACCCCCACCGGCCGTCATGCGCCCCAACCGGCATGAGGGGGTGTGGCGGGGTGCGCCCATGGGGGTTCCCCCGGCCGAAGGCTGGGGGAGACGAGCGGCGGACCCGGTGCCGAATACTGCAGGGGTAAACCGCGAGCGCTGAGGACGTGCGCCGGCGCGGCCCCGACCCAGGCACACGGTGGGCAGGCCCGCACTGACCGCGCAGGGCAATCGGGAGGGCGGGCGGGTGGATGCCCGCCGCAGTGCGCAGCCGCCCGCAACCACAACGGCGCCGCACACGACAACCAGGCCCCACAGAACGCACCTCGGGTCGCAAGCCGGGCACCGCGCGCAGGCTCACCCCGTGGGGGCGAGCGCACCGCGCGCCTCCGCGAGCGCGGCCTCGCAGAGGACCGGGAGCGGGACCACGATCCCGCATCGCCCGCACACGGGCCCCGCCCCTGGGTAGTGGTTGAGCCCGTTCCGCCACCGCAGGTGCGACTCGCCGCAGACCGGGCACCCCGTACCGGGCCCCGCGTCGATCGCCGCGATGATGCGCCGCAGTACGTCGGCCAGCCGGTCGTCGGGGTGGACGCGGGGGTCCTCGCACCAGGCGACCCCGTTGCCGCCCCAGGTGCGCCGGTGCCAGTCGTCGAGCGCGCCAGGCTGCCGGATGCCGTAGAACTTCTCCTCCTTGCGGCGGGCCGCGAACTCCCCCTCGTAGGTGAGCCAGACCGCTCGCGCCTCCTCCAGTTCCGCGAGGGCCGTGACGAGCCGGACCGGGTCCGGCTCGCGGTCGTCGGGCGCGATCCCCGCGCCGGCGCACAGGTGGTCCCAGGTCGCGCGGTGCCCGTACGGCGCGAAGCGCTCGAGGCACCTGCGCAGGTAGGTGCGGCGCTGGGTGGGGGAGCGCCGGGGATCGCGCACCTGTCTGGCGAGGCTCCGGAATCCGGCCATGGTGTGTGCCACCTCCGTCGTCGGTGTCGCATCGCTGTCGAATGGACGTAACGGACGGCGTTCCGGATCCATCCCCGGGGCGGCGAGTTCCAGCCGGGATGGCGTAGCTCAAACGTGACGCATGTTCATCTTACCGGGGGGTCATATTTCGAAGTAACCTGCGTCACACCGCGCTTCGTGAGGAGTGGTCATGCGAGCCAGATTTGGCAGGTTCAGGACAAAAATCAGAACGACCGCCGCAGCGGCGGTCCTCGCCCTGGGTGCGAGCCTCGTCGCCCCGTTGCCCATGGCGGCGCACGCCGCCCCCGTCACCGACTACTGCCAGGGGCGGTGCTCGGACATCCTGCCGCCGGGTGAGAACGGCAACGCCACCCTCGCCCAGATCCTGCTCAACCAGATCTTCGGCACCCAGCCGGAGCACGCGGAGGACCAGCTCGGGCCGTACGCGAACCTGGCCGGCGGGTACCAGAACCTCACCGACGCCACGATCAACAACTTCTTCAACGACGCCTCCTTCGGCGTCCCGTCCGAGCAGGTCGCCTCGACGACCTCGCCCCGCAGCGACGTGACGATCACCCGGGACAAGAAGACCGGGGTGCCGCACATCTCCGGCACGACCCGGTACGGGACGGAGTTCGGGGCCGGGTACGCCGCGGCGCAGGACCGGCTCTGGCTGATGGACCTGTTCCGGCACGTGGGACGCGGCCAGCTGACCTCCTTCGCCGGCGGCGCCCCCGCGAACCAGGGGCTGGAGCAGGAGTTCTGGCGCGCCGCGCCGTACACCGAGGAGGACCTGCAGGCCCAGGTCGACTGGATCGCCACGCAGAACGGGGAGCGCGGCCGGCAGGCGCTGGCCGACGTCAACGCCTACGTCGACGGGATCAACGCCTACATCGCGGCCTCCGACAGCGGCCGCTACTTCCCCGGTGAGTACGTGCTGACCGGCCACAAGGACGCCATCACCAACGCCGGCACCATCGAGAGGTTCAAGTCCACCGACCTGATCGCCCTGGCGTCCGTGATCGGTGCGCTGTTCGGCACCGGAGGCGGTGGCGAGGTGACCAACGCCCTGTCCCTGCTGGCCGCCCAGCAGAAGTACGGGGTCACCGAGGGCACCAGGGTCTGGGAGTCCTTCCGCGAGCGCAACGACCCCGAGGCGGCCCTGACCGTGCACGACGGCCGGAGCTTCCCGTACGCCGTCCGGCCGGAGAACCCGCAGGGGAGGGCGCTGCCCGACGCCGGGAGCGTGACGGTCGAGCCGCTGGTCTACGACCGCACCGGCAGCGCGGGCACCGCGAAGGCGTCCGCGGCCTCGAAGAGCGCCACCACCACGGCCCTGTCCGCCAGCACCCGAGGCATGTCCAACGCGCTGCTGGTCAGCGGCGCGCACACCGCGAGCGGCCACCCGATCGCCGTCTTCGGCCCGCAGACCGGCTACTTCGCGCCACAGCTGCTGATGCTCCAGGAGATCCAGGGCCCCGGCATCAGCGCCCGCGGCGCCTCCTTCGCGGGGCTGAGCATGTACGTGGAGCTGGGCCGTGGCCAGGACTACGCGTGGAGCGCGACCACCTCGGCCCAGGACATCACCGACACCTACACGGTGGAGCTCTGCCAGGACGACGTCCACTACCTCCACCGCGGCACCTGCACGGCCATGGAGAAGCTGGAGCGCAGCAACTCCTGGAAGCCGACGACCGCCGACGGCACCGCGGCCGGTTCCTACCGGATGCAGATCTACCGCACCGAGTACGGCCCGGTGACGCACCGTGCCACGATCGGCGGCAAGAAGGTCGCCTACGTGTCGCTGCGCAGCTCCTACATGCACGAGGCCGACTCGGTCGTCGGCTTCCAGATGCTCAACGACCCGGCCGCCGTCACCGACGCGGCCTCCTTCCAGCAGGCCGTCCAGCACATCAACTACACCTTCAACTGGTTCTACGCCGACTCCCGGCAGGCGGCCTACTTCAACAGCGGCGCCAATCCGGTGCGGGCCGCGGACGTCGACCCGACCTTCCCGGTCCTGGCCGAGCCCGCCTACGAGTGGCGCGGTTTCGACCCCGCCCACAACACCGCCGACTACACGCCCGCCTCGGAGCACCCGCAGTCCGTCGGCCAGGACTACTACGTCTCCTGGAACAACCGGCAGGCCAAGGACTACGACGCGGCCGGGTTCGGCAACGGCTCGGTGCACCGCGGCAACCTCCTGGACGACCGGGTGAAGAAGCTGGTCGCGGCAGGCGGGGTCACGCGGGCCCAGCTGACCAGGGCGATGGCCGACGCGGCCCTGACCGACCTGCGCGGCGAGGACGTGCTGCCCGACCTGCTCAAGGTGCTGCGCAGCGGCACGGTCTCCGACCCCGCGGTGTCCGCGGCCGTCACCAAGCTCTCCGACTGGGCGACCGCCGGCGCCAAGCGCCGGGAGACCTCGCCGGGTTCGCACGCCTACGCCAACGCCGACGCGGTGCGGATCATGGACGCGTGGTGGCCGCTGCTGGTCCAGGCCGAGTTCGAACCGGGCCTGGGGAGCGAGCTGTACGCGGCGCTGACCGCCAACCTCACCGTCGACGAGGCGCCCTCGGCCGGGCACGGCCCGACCGGGTCGCACGCCGGCAGCTCCTTCCAGTACGGCTGGTGGTCCTATGTCGACAAGGACATACGGACGGTGCTCGGCGAACCCGTGCAGGGCGGCCTGGCGCGCCCGTACTGCGGCGGCGGCGACCTCGCGGCCTGCCGGGACGTGCTGAGCGGCACCCTCAAGCAGGCCGCCGCCAGGACCGCTGCCCAGGTGTACCCGGGTGACGAGAACTGCTCGGCCGGCGACCAGTGGTGCGCCGACACGGTCATCCACCGCACCCTCGGCGGCATCAAGCACGGCAAGATCAGCTGGCAGAACCGCCCGACCTACCAGCAGGTCGTGGAGTTCCCCGCCCACCGCTGACCCGTCGTGCACGGCCCGCACGGCCCGCGCGGGCCGGCGCCCGGCCCACGGCCTCAGGCCAGGAGCCGGCCCGCGCGCAACACGATCCGCACCAGCTCGGGGTGGCAGATGTCGCTGTGCGCCCCGGAGGGCGGCCCCCCTCGGCGCACCACGGCCGAGGCGTCCACGCTCACGCACCCGGCCCGGGGGAACGCCCCCCGCAGCGCCTCGGCCAGCGGCACGTCCATGGTGTCGTCGACCGCCTTGATGCCGTCGTGGCCCGTCGCGCCCCAGCGGTCGCCGAGGTCGGGCCCGAACCCCTGGTCGTCACCCGCCAGCCGGGAGGCGATCGGGTACATCGTGCCGAGCGCCGTGTCGTGGCGGGAGTAGCAGGACACCACCGGACCTGCCACCTTGAGCCGGGCGGCGCTCAACGCGCCGCCGTGGGCCCCGTCGTGGGGGAGCCGTGACGCGAACGCGTAGTGCGAGAAGGCGCCCTGGAGCAGGGTCACCGACTTCACGGCGCGTACCCCGTCGGGCAGTCCGCGCAGCGCGTAGGAGACCAGCCGGCCGCCGAAGCTGTGGCCGACCAGGTGGACGGAGAGCGAGGGGTGGGCCCGCGCGAGCCGGCCCAGGAGGGGGCCCAGTCCGCGCTCGCCCACCGTCCCGGCCCGCCGCTTCATCGCGTAGTACGTCGCCTGGCGCAGCATCTCCTTGGCGCCGTTCCACAGCCGGGTCCAGCCGCCGCCCGCCAGCGGCAGCCCGGTGCCGCCCTCCAGGGCCGCCGCGTACTCCTCGCAGGCGGCCACGGGGTCGCCGCACAGGACGGCCGGTTCGGCCCCCGGCGCCGCGTCGGAGGTGTCGTCCGCGCACAGCCCCGCCACGGCCTGCGGCGGCACCCCGGTCAGCTGCCGCACCAGGGCGGCGAACTCCGCGAACGGCTCCTCGCCGTCGGGGCGTTCCTCCAGCAGTTCGGCGATCCGGCGGATCTCGTCCTCGTGGCCGGGGAAGACCGCCACGAGCGCGTCACGGGTGGCCGCGTCGAGCGCCGGCTCGGGCCGCCGCGGTTCCGGGCCGGGCAGGAGGGCGTCGAAGTCGGGGATCGGCTCGTCGGAGAAGCGCATGGAGGGCCACAGCACGCCCGCGTAGCCGATGACCGTGCCGGGCCGGGCGCGGCCGGCGAGCAGTCCGGGGACGGGGGCGAGGAAACGGTCGTAGAGGCTGGTCGCGCCGGAGCGGTCGCTGTTCCAGCCGTGCGAGAAGACCAGCAGGTCGGTGAGGCCCTTCGCGCCGACGCCCGCGGTGAGCCGGTCGCGCTGTGCCCGGTCGGGATCGCCGTCCGCGTCGAAGGTCAGCTCCCAGTACGGCTCGACACTCATTTCCGGCATGACCGTCCCCCTGGCTCGCCCGGACCGATGCGGTCGCATCATCCCAATCCGGCGGGGATGCGGCCATACACCGCGCGAGGGGAATTCCGGCACCCGCGCGGCGCGCCCTTCCCAAGGTCTGACCGACCGCTTAGTATGCCGACGGGAGCCGTTCCGAGCCGAAGGAGACGCGATGGAAGCGCTGCGCGATGCCCGGGTGGTGGTCACCGGTGCCGGAGGCGGGATCGGGGCGGCGCTGGCCCGGAGATTCGCGGCGCACGGCGCGCGCGTCGTCGTCAACGACCTGGACGAGGACGCCGCCAAGACCGTCGCGGACGAGATCGGCGGCATCTGCGTCCCCGGCGACGCCTCGGCGGTCGTCGAGCCGGCCCGCGCGGCGCTCGGCGGGGGCATCGACGTGTTCTGCGCCAACGCCGGCATCGGCGCCATGGCCGGGGCCGAGGCCGACGACGCCGTCTGGGAACGGGTCTGGGACGTCAACGTCATGGCGCACGTGCGCGCCGCCCGCGCGCTGCTCCCGGAGTGGCTGGAGCGCGGCGAGGGCCGCTTCATCGCCACCGTCTCCGCCGCCGGGCTGCTGACGATGGTCGGCGACGCCCCCTACTCG
Organism: Streptomyces sp. PA03-1a; assembly: GCF_033792805.1. Classification (NCBI taxonomy): domain Bacteria; kingdom Bacillati; phylum Actinomycetota; class Actinomycetes; order Kitasatosporales; family Streptomycetaceae; genus Streptomyces; species Streptomyces sp. PA03-1a. Next base: position 11,063 of record NZ_JARAVO010000214.1, on the reverse strand, counting down.
GTCACCAAGCACGGCGCGCTCGCCTTCGCCGAGTGGCTCGCCGTCACCTACCGCCACCGGGGCGTGCGCGTCCACGCCGTCTGCCCGCAGGGGGTGCGCACCGACATGCTGCGCGCGGCAGGGCACGCCGGCGACCTCGTGCTCGCCCCCACCGCCATCGAGCCGGAGGACGTCGCCGAGGCCGTGTTCCAGGGCATCGCCGACGAGCGCTTCCTGATCCTGCCGCACCCCGAGGCGGGCGCCTACTACACCGCCCGCGCCGGGGACACCGACCGCTGGATCGACGGCATGAACCGGGTGCAGCGGAAGCTGGAGGAGGGCCGCGACGCGTGAGCCCGTACGACGGCAAGCCCTGGCTGCGGCACTTCGCCGAGGAGCTGCACACCCTCCCCGACCCGCCGGTCACCCTGCTGCACGCGTTCCGCGAGGTCGTCGCCCGCGTCCCCGGCCGCACCGCGCTCGCGTACTTCGACGGCCGGCTGACCTACCGCGCGCTCGACGAACTGTCCGATGGGCTCGCCCGGCGCCTGGCCGCCCGCGGCTTCGCGCGCGGCGACCGGCTGGCGATCGTCCTGCAGAACGTGCCGCAGTTCGCCGTCGCCCTGCTCGGCGCCTGGAAGGCCGGCGGTACGGTCGTGCCCGTCAACCCCATGTACAAGGAGCGTGAACTCGCCCACGTACTGGAGGACGCCGGGGTGACCGCCCTGGTCTGCTCCGACCGCGCCTGGGACACGCACGTCCGCCGGACCGCGGCCGGTTCACCGGTGCGGATCCCGCTGACGACCAGTGAACTCGACCTGCAGACCCGGAACGACGCGCGCGTCCTGCCGGAGCGGCGCACACCGGCGGACGACGCGGAGGACCTACTCGCCGCCGCCCGCGCGGGCACCGCAGGACCGGCGCTGCCCGACCCCGGCCTGACCGCCGGCGACATCGCGCTGATCAGTTACACCTCGGGCACCAGCGGCGTCCCCAAGGGCGCGATGAACACCCACGGCAACATCAGCTACAACGCCGACCGGCAGCGCGCGCACAGCGTCCTGCCCGACGGCGCCACGCTCTTCGCGCTCGCCCCGCTGTTCCACATCACCGGCATGGTCTGCCAGCTGGCCGCCGGCCTCGCCGCGGGCTCCACCGTGGCACTGGCCCACCGCTTCGAGCCGGGCGTCGTCCTCGACGCGCTGCGCGAGCACCGTCCGGCGTACATGGTCGGCCCCTCCACCGCCTACATGGCGCTCATGGCCCGGCCCGACGCCACCGCCGAGGACTTCTCCTCCTTCCACCTGCTCTACTCCGGCGGCGCCCCTGTGCCGCCCGCGCTGGTCGCCGCCTTCCGCGACCGCTTCGGCCACTACCTGCGCAACGGATACGGCCTCACCGAGTGCACCGCGCCCTGCGCCAGCGTCCCGGCCGGTCTGGAGGCCCCGGTCGACCCGGTCTCCGGGACGCTCTCGGCCGGCGTCCCCGGCCCCGGCACGCTGGTGCGCATCGTCGACGACAAGGGCGCCGACGTGCCCTTCGGCGAGCACGGGGAGATCGCCGTCCGCGGGCCCATGGTCGTACCGGGCTACTGGAACCGGCCCGAGGCCTCGCAGGAGGCCCTGCCCGGCGGCGAGCTGCGCACCGGCGACATCGGCTTCATGGACGAGGAGGGCTGGCTCTACGTCGTCGACCGCAAGAAGGACATGATCAACGCGTCCGGCTTCAAGGTGTGGCCGCGCGAGGTCGAGGACGTCCTGTACACGCACCCCGCCGTGCGCGAGGCGGCCGTGGTCGGGGTCCCCGACGCCTACCGGGGCGAGTCGGTGAAGGCCTTCGTCAGCCTCCGGCCGGGGGCCGCGGCGGACCCGGCCGAGCTGATCGGGTACTGCAGGGAGCACCTCGCGGCGTACAAGTACCCCCGCGAGATCGAGGTCCTGCCCGAGCTGCCCAAGACGTCGAGCGGCAAGATCCTCCGCAGGGAGCTGCGCGCACGGCGGGATTGAGTCACATACCGGTCGGTATGCTGTCCGGGCGCACCGGTACGGAGAGAGGGCAGGCCATGGCACGGAGCACCACCCCACCCAAGGCGACCACGACCGCGGTACCCCAGCGGCTGCTCGCCGAGGCCACCCGCCTCTTCGCCGAGCGCGGATACGACCGGACGTCGGTGCAGGAGATCGTCGAGGCGGCCGGCGTCACCAAGGGCGCGCTCTACCACTACTTCGGCAGCAAGGACGACCTCCTGCACGAGATCTACGGGCGCGTGCTGCGGCTGCAGATGCAGCGCCTGGAGGCGATCGCCGGCAAGGAGACGGCTCCGGTGGCGGAACGCCTGGTCGAGGCCGCCGCCGACGTCGTCGTCACCAGCATCGGCAACCTCGACGACACCAAGATCTTCTTCCGGTCGATGCACCAGCTCAGCCCGGAGAAGCAGAAGGCGGTGCGGGCCGACCGCCGCCGCTACCACGAGAAGTTCCGCGCACTGGTCGAGGAGGGGCAGCGCGAGGGCGTGTTCCGGCAGGAGGTCCGGCCGGATCTCGTCGTCGACTTCTTCTTCGGCGCCGTGCACCACCTCGGCACCTGGTACCGGGAGGACGGGCCGCTCTCCGCCGACCAGGTCGCCGCCGACTTCGCAGACATGCTGCTGCACTCCGTGCGGCAGCCCTGAACCGAACCGGGAGCAGACCGCATGAAGGCATGGCGAGTGCACGAGAACGGGGAGCCGCGCGCGGCGATGCGCCTGGACGAGGTCCCCGACCCGCAGCCGGGCCCCGGTGAACTGCTCCTGAAGGTCCGCGCGGCCAACGTCAACTTCCCCGACGCGCTGCTCTGCCGCGGGCACTACCAGGTGCGGCCGCCGCTGCCGTTCACCCCGGGCGTCGAGTTCTGCGGTGAGGTCGTCGCGACCGGCGAGGGGGTCACCGGGCACGTCGCCGGCGACCGGGTCATCGCCCCGGCGGCGCTGCCCGGCGGTGCCTTCGCCGAACTCGCCGTCGTCCCCGCCGCGAGCGTGCTGCCCGCGCCCCCCGCGCTGGACGACGCCGAGGCCGCCGCCCTCCACATCGGTTACCAGACCGGCTGGTTCGGGCTGCACCGGCGGGCGGGGCTCCGGGCCGGCGAGATCCTGCTCGTGCACGCAGCGGCGGGCGGTGTCGGCAGCGCCGCCGTCCAGCTCGGCAAGGCGGCGGGCGCCACGGTGATCGGCGTGGTCGGCGGGCCCGAGAAGGCCAAGGCCGCCCGCGAACTGGGCGCCGACGTCGTCGTGGACCGGACCTGCGAGGACTTCGTGGCCGTCGTCAAGGAGGCCACCGGCGGACGCGGCGCCGACGTCGTGTACGACCCGGTGGGCGGCGAGGCCTACACCCGGTCCACCAAGTGCATCGCCTTCGAGGGCCGCATCCTGGTCGTGGGCTTCACCAGTGGCACGATCCCCAGCCCCGGCCTCAACCACGCGCTGGTCAAGAACTACTCCATCGTCGGCCTGCACTGGGGCCTGTACAACGCCCACGACCCCGCCGCCGTGCGCGGCTGCCACGACGAGCTCACCCGTCTCGCCGCCGAGGGCGCGATCAAGCCCCTCGTCAGCGAGCGCGTCGCCCTGGAGGGTGCCGCGGACGCCGTCCAGCGGGTCGCCGACGGCACGACGACCGGCCGCGTGGTGGTCCTGCCCGGCTGATCGCGCAGCGCGGAGCCGGAGCGCCGTGGCCGGGTGCCGTCGCGGCAGCCGTGCCCCCGCTCGCCGAAGCGGTCGCCGAGCGGTGCGCCCAGGGGTTCGGACGTCACACGACGCGGGCCGGCGCGCGGACGGACCGAGGTGGAGGATCGGCCCCGGGGGCGTGCCGCCCGCGCGTTCGGCGGCGGCCGTGACACCGGTTGCGCGGAATCCGCACCGCGCGGGGGCGGCTCCCCCGGGGGCAGGAGCCCGGTGGAGCCGCCGTCCTGCGTGCCGCGTCAGGCGTTCTCGGCGTACCGCTTCAGTTCACGGCGGGCCAGGGAGCGCTTGTGGACCTCGTCGGGGCCGTCGGCCAGCCGCAGCGTGCGGGCCGCCGCGTACAGCTCGGCCAGCGGGAAGTCCTGGCTGACGCCGCCCGCGCCGTGCAGCTGGATGGCGCGGTCGAGGATCAGCCCGACCTTCTCCGGGGTGGCGATCTTGATGGCCTGGATCTCGGTGTGGGCGCCCCGGTTGCCGACGGTGTCCATCAGCCAGGCGGTCTTGAGCACCAGCAGCCGCAGCTGCTCGATCTCCACCCGGGCCTCGGCGATCCACTCCTGGACGACCCCCTGCGCCGCCAGCGGCCTGCCGAAGGCGACACGCCCTGTGGCACGCCGGCACATCAGCTCCACCGCCCGTTCGGCCATGCCGATCAGCCGCATGCAGTGGTGGATGCGGCCCGGGCCCAGCCGCGCCTGGGCGATGGCGAAGCCGCCGCCCTCCTCGCCGATCAGGTTCTCCGCGGGGACGCGCACGTCGTGGAAGACGACCTCCGCATGGCCGCCGTGGTCGCCGTCGTCGTAGCCGAACACCCGCATGCCGCGGCGCACTTCGAGGCCGGGGGTGTCGCGCGGCACCAGGACCATGCTCTGCTGGCGGTGCCGGTCCGCGGCCGGGTCGGTCTTGCCCATGACGATGAAGATCTGGCACCGAGGGTTCATCGCGCCGGAGATGTACCACTTGCGGCCGTTGATGACGTACTCGTCGCCGACCCGCTCGATCCGCGTCTCGATGTTGGTCGCGTCGGACGAGGCGACGTCGGGCTCGGTCATCGCGAAGGCCGAGCGGATCTCGCCCGCGAGCAGCGGCTCCAGCCAGGTCTTGCGCTGCTCCTCGCTGCCGAACTCGCTCAGCACCTCCATGTTGCCGGTGTCCGGCGCGGCGCAGTTGAGGGCCGGCGGGGCGAGGTGCGGGCTGCGGCCGGTGATCTCGGCCAGCGGCGCGTACTGGAGGTTGGTGAGCCCGGCGCCGCGCTCGCCGGGGAGGAAGAGGTTCCACAGCCCGCGCTCGCGCGCCATGGCCTTCAGTTCCTCCACGACCGGCGGCGCCGACCACACGGCCTCTCCCTCGGCCTCCTCGCGCTGCCGGTGGAAGACCGGTTCCGCCGGGTACACGTGCTCGTCCATGAACGCGAGCAGCCGCTCGCGCAGTTCCTCGGTCCTGGCGTCGTACGCGAAATCCATGGCTCAGCCTTCCTGAAGCGTCCGCAGGCCGTTGTCGATGAAGGCCGGGACCAGGGCGCCGATCCGGTCGAAGCCGGCGCCGAGGGTCTGGCCGAGGGTGTAGCGGTAGTGGATGCCCTCGAGGATCACCGCAAGCTTGAAGTAGGCGAAGGCGGTGTACCAGGCGACCGAGGACACGTCCCGGCCGGAGCCGGCCGCGTAGCGCTCGACCAGCTCGGCGGGGGAGGGGTGGCCGGGCGCGCCACCGGTGACGGAGACGGGGGTGCCGGGGGTGGGGCGCAGCTCGCTGTACATGAGCAGCAGCCCGAGGTCGGTGAGCGGGTCGCCGAGGGTGGACATCTCCCAGTCGAGGATGGCCCGGACGGTGTCGTCGGCGCCGATCAGGACGTTGTCGAGCCGGTAGTCGCCGTGCACGACCGCCGCCGGCGCGGAGGCGGGCAGGCGTGTGCCGAGCAGCGCCGCGAGTTCGTCGATGCCCGCCAGCTCGCGGCTGCGCGAGGCGTCGAGCTGCTTGCCCCAGCGGCGCAACTGCCGCTCCAGGAAGCCCTCGGGCCTGCCGAAGTCGTCCAGTCCCACCGCTTGCGGGTCCACGGCGTGCAGCGCCACCAGGGTGTCCACCAGTCGCAGCACGATGTCCCGGGTGCGCTCCGGCCCGAGCGCCGCGAGCTGTCCCTCGGTGCGGTAGGGCGTGCCCTCGACGAAGTCCATGACGTAGAAGGGCGCGCCGATGACCTCGGGGTTTTCGCAGAGGAGCACCGCCCCCGGGACGGGGACGGGGGTGTCGTGCAGGGCGCTGATGACCCGGTGCTCGCGGGTCATGTCGTGCGCCGTCGCCAGGACGTGGCCGAGCGGGGGGCGCCGGACGACCCAGCGGGAGACGCCGTCGGTCACCGCGTAGGTCAGGTTCGACCGGCCGCCCTCGATGAGCTCGCCGTCGAGCGCGCCCGCCACCAGCCCGGGCCGCTCGGCGTCGAGGTGCCGCCGCAGCCGCTCCAGGTCGAGTCCCGGTGGGTTCTCCGTCCCGCTCATCCTTGCTCCTCGCCACTGCCAAAGCTGTCCCGGCTATCATGCCGACCAGTCGGTATGTCGTCCAGTCCGCCGCCCCGTCCGCCGCGAAATCCAGGTGCCCGCGGTTCCCGGCGCTGCGAGACTGACGCCATGATCCCGCCCGCCGCCCTCGACTCGCTGTACGGACTGGCCCATGGCGACGCCTTCGGCGACCGCTGGTTCTTCCTCCCGCGCGAGGAGCGGGAGGGCGGCATCGCGCAGCGGATCACCCCCGAGGACGTTCCCTGGTACTGGACCGACGACACCGCCCAGGCCCTGGCGCTGTTCGGGCACCTCGAGGCGCACGGCGGAACCGTCGGGCAGGACGCCCTCGCGGCCGGTCTCGCCGCGACGTACGCCGCCGACCCGTACCGCAAGTACGGACCCTCCATGCACGACGTCCTGCGCCGCATCGGCGCCGGGGAGCCCTGGGCGGACGTCGTGGGCGGGCAGTTCGGCGGGCAGGGCTCGTACGGCAACGGAGCCGCGATGCGGGTCGCCCCGCTGGGTGCGTGGCTCGCCGCCGACCTGGAGGGTGCCGCCGGCGCCGCCGCCGCGCAGGCGGCCGTGTCCCACCACCACCCCGAGGCCGCCGCCGGAGCCGTCGCCGTGGCGCTCGCGGCCCGCAGCCGTGGCGGCCCGGCCCCGGAGGACCTGCTGACGGCGGTGGCCGACCGGCTCCCCGACAGCGACGTGCGCTCCGGCCTGCGCACCGCGGGCCGCTTCCCCGAGGGCACCTCGGTGCGGCACGCGGCCGAGGTCCTGGGCTCCGGTTACGGGGTCTCGGCGCCCGACACCGTCCCCTTCGCGCTGTGTGGTGCGCCGCGCGGCACCTGGACGACCTGGAGGGCGGCCTGTGGCACACCGTCGCCGGGCTCGGCGACATGGACACCACCTGTGCCATCGCCGGCGGGGTCATCGCCGCCCGCACGGGTGTCGCCTCGCTGCCGCCCGACTGGCGTGCGGCGTTGGAGCCGCTGCCGGACTGGGTCCCGGCGCCGTCCGGCGGACCGGCGTAGCGCCGCCGACCTGCGCGTTCTTGACGGGCATCCGGACGCCGCCTAGGGTCGCGTTCTGGTGGACGTATGGAATTCACATATGCGAACGAGATGAACGCGAGGGGTGGCGTGCAGTGACACAGCACAGGGACCTGACGATCACGGGGGTGCGTCTCACCCCCGTCCTCATCTCCGACCCGCCGCTGCTCAACACCCAAGGCGTGCACCAGCCCTACACCCCACGCCTGATCGTCGAGGTGACCACCGCGAGCGGCGTGAGCGGCGTCGGGGAGACCTACGGCGACACCCGCTACCTCGAACCCGCCCGGCAGCTGGCGGATGCCCTGCCGGGCTGCCGCGTCGACGACCTCAACAACCTGCCGTCGCTCGCGGCGCTGGTGTGCGCGCCCCCCGAGGGGATCTCCGACGCGGTGGACGCGGGCGGACTGCGCGGTGTCCAGACCGCCGACAAATTGCTGCTCTCGGTGGTCTCGGCCTTCGAGGTGGCCTGCCTGGACGCCCTCGGCAAGGTGCTAGGGCTGCCCGTGCACGCCCTGCTCGGCGGGAAGGTCCGCGACACCGTCGACTACAGCGCCTACCTCTTCTACCGCTGGGCCGGACACCCCGGAGGCCAGGGCGAGAAGGACGACTGGGACGCCGCGCTGGACCCGGCCGGGGTGGTGGCTCAGGCCCGCAGGCTGGTGCGCGAGCACGGCTTCACCTCGTTCAAGCTGAAGGGCGGGGTGTTCGCGCCGGAGGAGGAGATCGCCGCCGTACGGGCCCTGGCGGAGGCGTTCCCCGAGCAGCCGCTGCGGCTGGACCCCAACGGCGCCTGGTCGGTGGAGACCTCGCTGCACGTGGCGCGGGAGCTCGGCGACGTCCTGGAGTACCTGGAGGACCCGGCCACGGGCACCGCCCTGATGGCCGAGGTCTCCGCCGGCACCGACGTGCCGCTCGCCACCAACATGTGCGTGACGACCTTCCCCGAGATCGCCGAGGCCTTCGCCAAGGACGCGGTCCAGATCGTGCTCTCCGACCACCACTACTGGGGCGGGCTGCGCAACACCCGCGAACTGGCCACCATCTGCCGCACCTTCGGGGTCGGCCTGTCGATGCACTCCAACACCCACCTGGGCATCAGCCTGGCCGCCATGACCCATGTCGCCGCCACCGTGCCCGGGCTGCACCACGCCTGCGACTCGCACTACCCCTGGCAGACCGAGGACGTCATCACCCGCCGCCACGAGTTCCGCGGCGGCCGGCTGCCCGTCTCCGACGCCCCCGGCCTGGGGGTGGAAGTGGACCGTACGGCCCTGGACGCCCTGCACCGGCGCTGGCTGGACGACGACGGCACCTTCCACGAGCGCGACGACGCCGCCGCCATGCGCAAGGCCGAGCCCGGCTGGGTCGCCCGCCGCTGGTGACCCGGGCGGGCCTCAGGCCAGGCACTCCGGGATCCGGCCGCCGTTCAGCACGGCCATGTCGGTGATCACGGGCATCAGGTCCAGCGGCGAGCCGAGCGGCAGGCCGTCCAGCTCCGCGTACGCGCGGTGCAGGTTGGCGACCAGCCGCTCCGGCTCGCGCAGCGTCGCGAACTCGCCGAGGTCGGCCGCCCGCGCGACCTCCATCGGCGTCCGTCCCGCCTTGTGGCCATCGGCCGCCAGTTCGGCCACGAAGCGCAGGTAGCCCTCGACGGTGGCGTAGACCGAGGGGTCGCAGATGCCGCCGTGCCCCGGCACGACGACCTCGGCGTCGAGCGAGCGCAGCACCTCCAGGGCACGCAGCGAGCCCTCCAGCGAGCCCATGGGGACGAACGGGGCGCCGCCGTTGAAGACCAGGTCGCCGGTGAAGACGACCTTGCGCCCCGGGAGCCAGACGATCGTGTCACCGAGGGTGTGGGCCACCCCGGGGTGCAGGAGCTGGACCTCCTCCTCGCCGACGTGGAGGGTCAGCCGGTCCTCGTAGGTGACCGTCGCCGGGAGCACCGGCACCTCGCCGTACTCCACGTCCGGCCAGATCGCGTGGAGCTGGTGCCCGGCCGCGACCTGCTCGGTGACGCACGCGGAGTGCCCGACGATCCGGGCCCCCTCCGCGAAGACGGCGTTGCCGTAGGTGTGGTCACCGTGGTGGTGGGTGTTGACCACGTGCGCGGGCATCGGCGCGCCGGAGGCGAGGAGGGCCTCGCGCAGCAGCAGGGCCCGGCGCTCGGTGGCCGCGGTGTCGACCAGCAGCGTCGTGTGCCCGTCGGTCACCCAGCCCGCGTTGTTGAGGCACCAGCCCCCGTCCGGCTGGACGTAGGCCTGGACCCCGGGAGCGACCTCCACGGTGAACGGGTGCTCGGTGTGCAGCTGTGACATATTGACGCCCTTCCCTGGTCAGACGCATGGAACGTATCAGGGAAGGGCGTCCGGACGGCGACGCGGGGGCGTCGCCTACAAGACGAGCGAGAGCAGCAGGACGAATACGATGCCGACGACGGAGATGACGGTCTCCATGGCGGACCAGGACTTCAGGGTCTGCGGGACGTTCATCCCGAAGTACTCCTTCACCAGCCAGAAGCCCGCGTCGTTGACGTGCGAGAAGAACAGCGAGCCGGCGCCGACGGCGAGCACCAGCAGCGCGGCGTGCGTCGAGGTCATGCCCTCGGCCAGCGGCGCGACCAGACCCGCGGCGGAGATGGTGGCCACGGTGGCGGAGCCGGTGGCGACGCGGATCAGGACGGCGATCAGCCAGGCCAGCAGCAGCGGCGAGATGTTCCAGCCGTCCGACCAGTTCAGGATCATGTTGCCGATGCCGGCGTCGATGAGGGTCTGCTTGAAGCCGCCGCCCGCGCCGACGATCAGCAGGATGCCGGCGATCGGGCCGAGCGACTTCTCCACCGTCGTGGAGATCCGCTCCTTGGTGAAGCCGGCCGCCCGGCCCAGGGTGAACATGCCCAGGACCACGGCGGACAGCAGGGCGATCAGCGGCGAGCCGATGACGTCGAAGATCCGGAAGACCAGGCTGCCCTGGTCGTCGACGAGGACGTCCACCAGCGCCTTGCCGAGCATCAGCACCACCGGCAGCAGCATCGTGGCCACGGTGGCGGTGAAGCCCGGACGCTTCTCCAGGTCGTCCGAGGCCCGGGTGGGGGTGAGGTGCTCGGGCGGGGTGACCTTCACCCAGCGGTCGGCGAACCGCCCGAAGAGCGGGCCGGCTATCGCCACGGTGGGCAGCGCGACGAGCACGCCGAGCGCGAGGGTGGTGCCGAGGTCGGCGTGGATGGAGTCGATCGCGGCGAGCGGGCCGGGGTGCGGCGGCACCAGTCCGTGCATCACGGACAGACCCGCCAGTGCCGGGACGCCGATCCGGATCAGGGAGTGGTTGCCGCGCCGGGCCACCAGCAGCACGACCGGGATCAGCAGCACGATGCCGACCTCGAAGAAGAGCGGCAGCCCGATCAGGCCGGCGATCAGCGCCATCGCCCACGGCAGGCGCCGTTCGCTGGTCCTGGCGAGGATCGTGTCGACGATCTGGTCGGCGCCGCCGGAGTCGGCGAGCAGCTTGCCGAGGATCGCGCCGAGCGCGATGAGGACGCCCACGCCGGCGACGGTCGTGCCGAGGCCGGTGGTGAAGCTGGTGATGGTCTTGGCGAGGGGGGCGCCAGCGACGGCACCGAGGACACCGGTGCCGATGGTGAGGGCGAGGAAGGCGTGCATCTTCCAGCGGGTGATCAGCAGGACGATCACCGCGATGCCGGCGAGCGCGGCGAGGGCGAGCTGGGTGTCGCCCGCGCTGGTGATCGGCTCCGTCGCCGCCGGCGCCGCGGCCAGCAACTCGGCGCTGAGTGCAGACACGTTCTACTCCGTGGGGGGGTGGGGG